>DAOVHK010000137.1 GCA_030671905.1 Clostridia bacterium
AGGTGGGCTTGATGATTTAAGGCTGCTTTGATATGCTGGTTATATGTTTTCTTATCTTCGCCACAAACGGCAAAAAGTGGAATCCCGTAGTCTTTGACCAGTGATGCCGCCACTCTGTCCTGAGTAGAAAGGGGATTTGAGGCACAGAGAACTACATTTGCTCCGCCAGTCTTCAAAGTATCAAGTAGATTGGCAGTTTCGCTGGTAACGTGCAGGCAACAAGAGATGCGTTTTCCCTTCAATGGTTTCTCTTTCTTAAACCTCTTTCTAATTAATCTCAAAACAGGCATCTCCCTCTCAGCCCATTCGATACACAACTTCCCTTCCGGGGCAAGCTTTACATTCTTTATATGGTATTTCATATATCCCCCTTAAACTTCTTTTTTCAGGTCTTTTGCTTTATCTGTTCTTTCCCAGGTAAATTCCTCTTCTTCTCTCCCAAAATGTCCATAGGATGCTGTTTTCTGATATATCGGTCTTAAAAGATTTAGCATCTTAATCATTCCCTGGGGTGTAAGTTCGAAGTGCTTTCTGACCAATTCTTCTAACTTCTCTTCAGGCACTTTCCCAGTATCAAATGTGTTAATATTTATACAGATTGGCTCAGCCACGCCAATAACGTATGCTAATTGAACCGTGCATTTATCAGCTAACTCACTAGCTACAATATTCTTGGCAACATACCTTGCCATATACGAGCCAGAACGGTCAACCTTCGTCGGGTCCTTACCTGAAAAAGCGCCGCCGCCATGGGCAGCCATACCACCGTATGTATCTACAATAATTTTCCTTCCCGTCATTCCTGTGTCTGACTGTGGACCACCGATAACGAATTTGCCAGTCTCGTTAATAAAGCATTTAGTCTCATTCGGGTCATAAAATTTGCCAAGAGTAGGAATAATAACTTTTTCTATAATTTCTTTTTTCGCTTCTTTGGTCATCTTTTTTCCCGTCTTATCCACCACCTCTTCTGTATGCTGGGCAGCGATAACCGCCCTATTAACCACAACCGGCTTCCCATTCTGGTATTCTACCGTCACTTGTGATTTTCCGTCAGGACCTAAATAATTAATTATACCCTTCTTTCTGACCTCAGCCAACTTGCGTGTCAACTTATGTGCTAACATAATGGGCAAGGGCATCAGTTCAGGAGTTTCCCCACAGGCATAACCGATCATTAAGCCCTGGTCACCAGCGCCTCCAATGTCCACTCCCAGAGCAATATCTTCTGACTGTCTGCCAATAGTATTTAAGATAGCACAGGTCTTAGCATCAAATCCATACCTGGCATTAGTATATCCAATATTTGTTAATACATTACGCACTAATTTCTGCAAATCGACCCAACCCTTTGTGGTGATTTCTCCGCCCACAACCACCAGCCCTACACTTATAAATGTCTCACAGGCAACCCTTCCATTGGGGTCTTGCTTGATGACATTATCTAAGACAGCGTCGGAAATCTGGTCACAAACTTTATCTGGATGCCCTTCAGTAACAGATTCAGAAGTGAAAGAGAAATTTCTTTTATTCAATCTTTGCCTCCCTCATAAATTTCATTTACTCTCGTATGTTAATTACCGAGCCTTCATAAACAGATATATTCGTGGATATCTCGGCATTATTGCCGATAATGCAATTAACCAATTCAACATTTTTTCGCACATGGACACCATTCCAGAGAATGCAATTTCTCAATCTTACTCCCTCTCCAATTATGCTATTGTTCCCTATTGTGCTAAATTCTCCAACGAAGGCATTCTTCTTAAGCGTGCAATTTTTCCCAATTACGCAGGGACCTTTTATTTTCACGCCAGGAGCGACTTGAGTGCCCTTGCCTATCCAGACATTCTTATTTCCTCTTTCTCCCGGGATATCTAATTTTATTTTGCCCTCCAGGACATCGTTCTGGCTCCGGCGATATTCGAACAAATTGCCAATATCACACCAGTATTCTTCTGCCTCATAACCAAATATCCGTTCTCCTCGCTTTAAAAGCTTCGGCCATACATCCCTGGCAAAATCATAGAATTTTGCCTTGGGAATATAGCGAAAAACTTCTGGCTCGAATACATAAATCCCTGTATTCACTGTATTACTGAACACGCTACTCCAGTTAGGCTTCTCCACAAACTGCTTAATCTGTCCTCCCCTTTTTGTCAGGGCAATACCATACTCAAAGCGAGTATCTATGCGTTTAAGAACCATGGTGCCAAAAGCTCTTCTCTTTCTATGAAAATTTATAACTTCTGTTAAGTTAATATTAGTCAAGCCATCACCACTCATTACCAAAAAAGTATCGTCAAAGAAATGTTCTACTTTCTTGACCCCACCCGCTGTCCCCATCAACTTTTTTTCTTCAGAATAGTTTATCTTCACGCCTAACCTTGAACCATCTCCAAAATAGTTACGTATCATCGCTTGATGGGCATGAAGATTCACAACCACTTCTTTGATATTATGTTTCCTCAAGAGTTCGAGAACGTGTTCAAGAACAGGCTTATTCACAATAGGAAACATCGGCTTAGGGATGTTATAAGTCAACGGACGCAGCCTTGTCCCTATTCCCGCAGACATAACCATTGCTTTCATAACATTATCCTCAGGAGCCCGATTTTGCTTTCAAACATTATAAAGAATTTCTTTCCCTATTGCAAGCAACTTTTCTGTCTTCCCAATCTCATCCGTCTCCACATAAACTCTCAGGACAGGCTCTGTGCCAGAAGGTCTGAGAAGTAACCAGCTATCATCTTCCAATATATACTCAATTCCATCATACGTTTTTATCTCTTTCACAGGAATATCCAAAAGTTTCTTCGGTGCCCTTTTATAGAGTTCCTGGACAAATTGTTTTTTCTCTAAACTTTCCCACTTGGTATTCACCAATTCATAGTCAACCCTTTCATAGACCGATTTTCCAAACTCCTCTTCCATCTCTCTCAACAGAGTGGAGAGTCTCTTCTTTGTCTTTGCCAGCATCTCCACAAAAAATAGCGAGGACAATAACCCATCCCTCTCGGGAATATACCCCTGGTATCCATATCCACCGCTCTCTTCTCCACCAATAAAGATATTCTCCTTTAACATCAAATTCGCCACATTCTTAAAACCGACGGGAACTTCTTGAAATTCTAAATTACACTTCTTAGCAATCCTTTCACTCAAATAACCCAGAGAGATAGTCTGAACAACCTTACCCATCCTTCCTTTCTCTCTTACGAAATAGATAAGGAGTAGAGGAAAGACTTGGTGGGGGGTAAGATAATTCCCTTCATCATCAACCACAGCAATCCTGTCAGCATCACCATCGGTCGCCAGACCAATGTCAGCCTTCATCTCTTTTACCTTCTTTTCCAACTCTCCTAAATTCTCACTTATCGGCTCTGGATTCAATCCTCCAAAGAGCGGGTCGTGACGAGTATGGAGGGTAATTACATTACAATTTGTATCTTTAAGTATTTCTTCGATATAATTACTTGCCACGCCATACATAGGGTCAGCTATAATTTTCAAACCAGCATCTTTAATAAGAGCAAAATCGATAAAAGATTTCAACTTGGCAAGATAAGAAGGAACTAAATCTTCTTTAATTATCAATTCAGAATTAACAGACTCAGAAACCTTGTTACCATAAAGATTTTTCTCAATTTTTTCTGTAATCTCTTCAGTAGCCGACCCTCCATAAGGAGCCTTAAATTTAATACCACAAAACTGTGGAGGATTATGCGAGGCAGTAACCATTACCCCGCCAGCGCATTTTCTTTCCACTATGGCGAAAGAGACGCAAGGAGCAGGAATAGACTTATTGCTGAGAATCACTTTGATTCCATTTCCGGATAATACTTCAGCGATTAGCAAAGCATATTTCTCAGCAAGAAAACGATTATCATACCCCACAACCACCCCTTGTGGCTTGTTA
>DAOVHK010000106.1 GCA_030671905.1 Clostridia bacterium
CTCGTTCAGTAGCAACGATAATCCAGCGACCGAGTATAGGATCTTTTCTCAAATCAGGCATATAAACCTCCTCTGTCAACATTGTCCCGATTGAAAATCGGGACTTCCGGACTTCGTCCTTCGCAATGACAACTATACTTAGCGCAATAGCTGGATGGAGTCTTTCCCCAGAAGCCTTTTCACTTCTTCCAGCAACTCCTCACTAAGTTTGACTTGTGTTTTTGATCTTATGTTCACAATTCTATTACGTGGGGCAGACAGGTTAAAACTCACCCGGCAATTACCCTGGTTTTTTACAAATAGTTCCTTCAATTTCTTTAAAGTATCCTCTTCCAACCCGGCTGTGGATAGATTCAAAGTCATCTGGCGGATGAGAAGCTCCCTAGCACAATTAAAGGGAATTACTTCTGAAGCCACAATTCTCGGTTTCTCTTCCCGCCAATTAATCCTTCCTTTGACTATAACCATCTCATCCCTAAGCAAGTATTTTCCTATGCCATTTTCATAAGCCCCAGGGAAAACAATGACCTCTACCATTCCCGTCAAGTCTTCTAATTTAAAGATAGCCATCAATTGACCCTTCTTTGTTTTCTTTTTGTTGAGAGAACCTATTATTCCCCCTATGCTCACTCGACTTTCAGCCCTTGACTCGTGCAGTTTATCTATTGAATGGCTGACATAATTCTTCATCTCTTCGGCAAACCTGGCCAAGGGATGACCTGTAATATAAAAACCCAATACTTCCTTCTCGTATGCCAGTAATTTATTCTCTTGCCATTCCTTTGAGGGAGGCAATTCTTCAGCTTCTCCAAAAGTAGAATCGACGAGATCCATAAAAGAAGTCTGACCGCTCAGTCGCTCCTTCTGGGCCCGTGATGCTTTCTCTAAAACGAGGTCCAATCCTTTAAATAACTGAGCTCTTGGCTGACCAAGCGAATCGAAACACCCCGCCTTAATTAAGCTCTCAATTGCTCTTCTATTGACCAGTCTCGAGTCAACCCGAACACAAAAATCGTATAGTGATGTAAACGCTTCTCCACTTTCCCGGGCACTTACAATAAAGTCTATAGCCCCCTGCCCTACATTCTTAATAGCTAAAAGACCAAAGCGAATACTCCCGTTTTCTATTCTGAATTCTGAAAAACTCTTCTCTACACTCGGTGACAGCACAGTGATGCCCATCTGACGACACTCAGATATATATTCTACGATTTTATCGGTATTCTCCACTTCGCTACTTAAAAGCACCGTCATATACTCCAGGGGATAGTTTGCTTTGAGCCAGGCGGTCTGGTAAGCGAGAAGAGCATAGGCGCTTGCGTGGGACTTATTGAAACCGTATCCACCAAATTTTACCATGGCATCGAATATTCTATTTGCTTTTCCTGGGGAAATTTCTTTCTTTCCTGCCCCCTTTACAAAATTCTCTCGCTGTCTTTCAATTTCTGTAGGTATTTTCTTCCCCATCGCCTGGCGTAAGACATCAGACTGTTCCGGAGCAAAACCTGCTAATTCCGTAGCGATGCGCATAACATTTTCCTGATAAAGAATCACGCCATATGTATCCTTCAGAATTGGTTCAAGCAAGGAATGTTCATAGTTTATTTTCGCACGTTTATGTTTTCTGACCACAAACTCATCCACCATTCCGCTCCCAATAGGACCGGGACGATAGAGTGCCACAAGGGCAATTACGTCGGAAAATTCTGTTGGCTTTAACTTTCTCAAAAGGTCCCTCATCCCTGCACTCTCCAGTTGAAACACTCCGGCAGACTTTGCTTGTGCTAAAAGTTTGTATGTTTTCCTATCATCAAGTGGAATATCAGAGGGTTCTCTGGGAGCCTCTTTCGCTCTCTTACTTATAAGCTTCAAGGCCTCATCAATTACCGTCAGTGTTCTCAATCCCAAAAAATCTATTTTCAAAAGACCCAACTTAATCAAAGCAGTATCGTCATACTGAGTAGTTACCACATTCTTGCTACTCTTTGCTAAAGGTACATAATTAACCATTTCCCCAGGGGTAATTACAATTCCTGCAGCGTGAACACCCGTATGCCGTTTGATTCCTTCAATTCTCTGAGCCGTGTCTAATAGGTTCCTGACCACGCCCTCAGTCTCATATCGCCTGTTCAATTCCGGCACCAGCTGTAAAGCACCTTGTATTGTCTCACCAAAAGGGATTAATTTGGCAATTCCATCTACCTCAAGCAGAGGAACATTCAATACCCTGCCAGTATCTCTGACCACAGCCCTGGCTAACATAGTTCCAAAAGTTATAATCTGAGCTACATTTTTTTGTCCGTATTTCTCCTTCACATAATCAATAACTCTATCTCGTCCATTATCGGCAAAATCGATATCGAGATCGGGCATACTCTTTCTTCCAGGATTCAAGAATCTTTCAAATAGAAGACCATACTTCAACGGGTCAAGTTCAGTAATTCCCAGAAGATAGGCAACGAGACTGCCAGCGCCAGACCCCCTACCCGGACCTACCATTATCTTTTGACGTTTCGCATACTCTATGAAATCCCACACAATCAGGAAATAACTGGCAAACCCCATCTGGCTTATGACCGAGAGCTCATAGTCTAATCGCTTACGTATATCGGGCGTAGCTTTCGTATACCTCTTCTTCAACCCTCCTTCGCAGAGGTTTCTTAAATACTCATCGAAGTTATAATTCTCCGGAACTTTGTAGTCGGGCAAATGCATTGTTTCAAAATCGAGCTGGAGGTTACATTTTTCAGTAATCTCTGTTGTACTCTTTATTGCCTGTGGAATTTCAGCAAAAATTTGTTTTATCTCCTGAGGGGATTTAAAGTAGAATTCTTCTGTGGAAAACTTCAGATGTGAGGGGTCATCGAGCGTTTTGCCGGTACCAATACAGAGAAGTATCTCCTGCGCATATGCATCAGTCTTATCCACGTAATGGCAATCGTTGGTAGCTACCAATGGAATTCCCATCTCTTTCCCTAATTTAATTAGTTCCTGGCAGACTTTCTTTTGTTCACTGATTCCATTATCTATCAGTTCAAGGTAGAGGTTCTCCTTACCAAAAATCTCGCTATAGAAAGAGATGTCCTTTTTAGCCCTATCATGGTCGTCATTTAATATAGCCTGGGAAACCTCGCCCTTAAGACAACCAGTCAGGCATACCAATCCCTTAGAATAGTCTTTAAGTACTTCCTTATCTATCCGCGGTCTGTAGTAGAAACCTTCAAGATAGCCAATACTTACCAGTTTCATTAAATTCTCATACCCAGTTTTGTCCTTTGCTAAAAGGAGTAGATGATTTGCTGCCTCCGATATACCGCTTCCCTCCTTAACATATCGGCTTTGAGGAGCAACATAGATTTCGCAACCTATAATCGGCTTTATCCCACTATTCACGCATGCCTGGTAAAAACCAATTGCGCCAAACATATTCCCATGGTCAGTAATCCCCAGAGCGGGCATCTTGTACTGGGATGCTCGCTGAATAAGGTTCCCCGGAGCCCCGCGGTTGTCCAGAATACGACAGGCGCCATCAAGAAGGCTGTATTCAGTGTGCAGATGTAGATGGACGAAATCTGAATGTTCCATAAGATTATTCCCTTGAACTGGTCGGTCGCCCTTTAGGGTGACGAAGACGGCAGCATAAATAGTACCCAACCAATGGGCACTTTAAGTAACGCGTCATCGATTTTGTAGGAAAAATCCGAAGGAAGGCTACAAAAATCTATCAAATCGGAAAGGTAAAGTCAAGGGAAAATGTTGAAGGTGGACGTCTAAAATTCCGCTGCCGTAGTCACGTAAAGTTTTAAATAACGATTTAAAAGAAACTCTTCTTCCAGAAGCCTTATCCTAATAACAAATATATATTTTTTGCCAGCGTATTCTTCTCTTTCGGGAAAATTAAGATACATCTTTACTCTGCTTTTTTTCTTTTTTTTCAGGCCAAATTTCGACTTGTCAAAAGTCAAAAAATCCGGGAGGGGACAATCCTCATATCCATCTCCAACTTCTATTCCTGCTCTTTTTGCAGAGATACTTCTTATCTCGTAAATGTGAGGATAACGACTAAGATTTTTCACTTCCAATACCTTTCCAATCACTTTCTTAATATCGCAAACTTCCCCTATTTTTACATTCTCCAGTACCATCTCGTCTGGAAAAACAGCGAAGTCTAATTTCCCTGCAAACTCTTGAGACAAATCCCTTTCCTTTTCAGAAATTTCAAGGAGAAGCCTGCTCTTCAAACCCAAAGCAATGGGTAGATTCCCTTTGCCCACAGTGTGTGACCAGATGTAAGCTTGATACTTCTTGCCCAGATATTTCTTATCGCTGGGAATAGTGATAATTACATCAGTCACTGCATTTTCTGACGGCTCGACAGAAAAGTAATCCTTTTCCATCTCTATCCAGGAAGCATCGGGAATTGGCTCATACCCCTTCTTCAATTCACTTTTAGATGGCACCAATACTTCCATTTTCAACTCAATGGAATTTTTGCCTTTATTTCTCACCCGCAATTGCCGATTAACTTTCTTCCCAATCGCAGAGTCTTTTCCAATACTTAAGTTCCGGACAGTCACCTCAGTAAAATCAGTCGATATTCCTCCTGTATTACCATCTTTAGGAAGAGAAAGTAACAGAATCAGAGATAAAATAAGAAAGTAAGCTCGCATCCCTATACCAGTTTTTCCCATTTCCCCTCCAGCTACTCTTTAATTTTCATTCTTTCCTTTGCCCGTTCAATAAGTCTTAGCGATTGACTATGATCCGGTTTCAATTGTAGAACCTTTTCAAATTCAGCAATAGCTGCCTCATATTCCCCTCTCTTGTAATGGTCGATTCCACGATAATAGTATCTCTTCATTTCCTCTGTTTTTTCTTCTTCACTTAAAGGTTTCGTGGGAATACCTATTTCTGCCGGTGAAGGCCTTGGCGTTTCTGATACTATTTCCCTAAGTCCACCAAAACGTAATGTCACTGAGAAACGATGAGAACCATAAGCCCCGCTGAGCCCAAACAGGGGATAGATAAAAGCATAATCTATTTCCAATGAAGATACCTGGCAACTTCCTCCCAGAGAGAAACTCTTAAAGCCATCACTTCC
>DAOVHK010000108.1 GCA_030671905.1 Clostridia bacterium
AGCATCTTTGAGATGAAGAGCGATGGATTGCAACAGGTATTAAATCCCTCACAGATTTTTCTGGAGGGACGCATTCCCACTGCGGGGACAGTTGTCGTAGCACCTTTAGAGGGAACTAGACCCCTTTTAGTTGAACTACAGGCTTTAGTCACCAGAGCAAATTTTAACCTGCCCAGGCGACAAGCCAGTGGTTTAGACTACAATAGGATACTTCTTTTGGTAGCGGTACTGGAGAAAAATTTTAATCTCCATCTGGAAGGTTGTGATATCTTCTTGAATATCGCCGGAGGCGTGAAAATTTACGAACCTGCCTGTGACCTGGGCGTTATAGCGGCTATCTATTCAGGAGTGAAGAATAGACCTATTGGTGAGGAGGTAATGGTTATTGGTGAAGTTGGTTTGGTAGGTGAAGTGCGGGGAGTGACTTTTGTTGAAAAAAGGGTAAGCGAGGCGGAAAAGTTAGGCTTCAAAACCTGCATACTACCCAGTCATAACCTGAAAGAATTCCATAAGGAGAGAAAAATAGATTTAATTGGTGTGTCTACAGTTAATGAGGCTATTGAAAAACTGCATCTCGGGCGGGCTTGAGGGTCTTTATGGCAATCCTCAACTCTCTCCCCCAGGAAAAAGGTGCCTGTCACCTTTTTTCAGTTAAAATATTTAAAAGGATAAAGCAAAAGACGAGGAGGTGAAAATTATTGTTTATCTGGATTGTTCGCTTATTAGTGATTATTGCTGGGCCAATCATTGGTTATTTTCAGATTTCTCCAGGGGCTAAGGGTATTCTAATCGGAACGGGTGCTGCAATTTTGATTATCCTTGTAGAGATACTTATTGAAAAAGTTGCCCTGGATACAATGGTAGCTGGTGGTATTGGAATAATCCTGGGATTAATTGCTGCCAAACTCATTGACTATTCGGTAGCATTGATGGGGAATCCATCTGTGGATACATTCTTTAAATCGTATTCTCTGTTAACAAAAGTTGTGCTTGCTTATATCGGAATGCTCCTGGCTATTAAAAAGAAAGAGGAATTAGAACTGCTGGATAAGAACATCACCCTTTCCAGTAAGCGAAAAGGTGGTGCGATGATGAAGGTCATCGACACCAGCGCCTTAATTGATGGTAGGATTATTGATATCTGCGAGACCAAATTTTTAGAAGGAACTCTGGTAATCCCCAATTTCGTTTTGAAAGAACTGCAAGAAATTTCTGATTCACCAGACTCTTCAAAGAGAAACCTGGGTAGGAGGGGACTCGACGTTTTAAAGAGACTCCAGGAGACTAAACAGGTCACAGTAAAGATTTTTGAGAAAGATTATCCTAAAATTGAAGAAGTAGATGCAAAGATAATAAAATTGGCTGATGAATTGGATGCCAGGATTATGACTGCCGACTTCAACTTAAACAAAGTTGCAGCGGTGCAGGGAATTGCTGTTTTGAATGTCAACGAACTGTCCAACGCAATTAAACCGCCAGTTCTGCCTGGCGAGGCAATGAAGGTCTTCGTTTTAAAAGAGGGAAAAGAGCCTAAACAGGGAGTGGCTTATCTTGATGATGGAACGATGGTGGTAATTGAAGGTGGAAGGAGATATATCGGCAGAAAAGTTGACGTAATGGTAAACAGCATTTTACAAACTGCCGCCGGACGGATGATATTTGCCCGCCTTGTGGAAGAATGAACAGACGATTTATGAGAGGAGAGGTAACCTTTGAAAGTAGTAGCAATTATTGTTGCTGCTGGCAGTGGAAAAAGGATGGGACGTTCAACAAAGAAACAGTTCCTCTCTATCGGCTCTAAACCAATTCTGGCATATACTCTCGATGTATTTGACTCAATAAATAGAGTTGACAGGATAATTTTGGTTATCCCCAGAGGTTGGAAAAGGTATTGTCAGAAGGAAATTATAGAGAAGTATAGATATAGAAAAGAGATAGAAATAATTAGCGGGGGAGCACGACGACAGGACTCGGTGGCTTGTGGACTTGCCCTTGTGTCTTCGGATTATGAGATAGTAATTATTCACGATGGAGTGAGGCCGTTTGTCACCAGAAGGATGGTAATTGAATCTATTGCTAAAGCAAGGAAATTTGGAGCCTGCGTTGTGGCCGTTCCTGTGAGTGATACTGTCAAAATGGTAAACAGTAGAGGCGTTATAGAAAGAACGCTTCCTCGTGAATGTCTCTGGAGAGTTCAGACGCCACAAACGTTTCGGTTCAGTTTGATTAAGAAAGCTTATACTAAAGCTTTGAAAGATAAATTTTATGGCACTGACGATGCTCAGTTAGTGGAAAGGATGAACAAACCAGTAAAAGTTATCTCAGGTGACTACCGCAATATAAAAATTACTACTAAAGAAGATTTAATCCTTGCCAAAACACTATTATCAAGAAAACCATTTTAGACTTTTCACAAACTATCCTTCGATTATCAGTCTTAGGAATTTCCTCTCCCCCTTGGGGAGAGGGTTAGGGTGAGGGGAATCATTATGAAAGTAGGTATTGGCTACGACATCCATCGGCTGGTTACAGGGAGAAAATTAGTATTGGGGGGTGTAGAAATACCTTTTGAGAAGGGGCTGTTTGGCCACTCTGATGCGGACGTTTTAGCCCATTCCATCTGTGATGCAATTCTTGGCGCATTAGGAAAGGGCGATATAGGCCTTCATTTTCCGGATACTGACCCAAAGTATAAAGATATCTCATCTCTGATTCTTTTGGGGAAAGTTTCTGAAATTATGACTGAAGCAAATTTTCAGGTAAATAATCTCGATTCGATAATTATAGCTCAGAGTCCCCGTCTTTTGTCCTATATTGAAGAGATGAAAAAGAATGTTAGCGGAGTTCTAAACAGTAGTCGAGAAGTAATAAATATTAAAGCCACAACCAATGAAGGATTGGGATTGATTGGTCAGGGCGAAGGAATAGCTGCTTATACTATAGTTTCACTCACAGAGCTTTAAAGGAAGATTATGGCTCTATTTGTTTACAATACTTTAACCCAGAAGAAAGAAAAATTTAAACCGCGTTCGCCAGGAAAGGTGAAGATGTATGTCTGTGGAACTACACCATACGACCATTGTCATCTCGGGCACGCCCGCTGTTATGTAGTTTTTGATGTAATCAGAAAATATTTAGAATATAAAAACTATGAAGTAATATATGCACAAAATTTTACAGATATTGACGATAAGATTATCAACAGAGCTCAACAGTTAGGAAGCAAGATTGAGGATGTAGCAGAGAAGTACATCAGCGGATATTTTGAAGTAATGGGTAAATTAAACATAAAGGAAGCCAATTTTTACCCTAAGACGACAGAGTATATCCAAGAGATGATTAAACTTATCGAAAAGTTAATCAAACGAGGCTATGCCTATGTTATTGATGGAGATGTCTACTTCGAAATAGCAAAGTTTGATGGTTATGGTAAACTTTCCCATCGCTCCCGGGAAGAGATGCAGGCAGGAGTCAGGATAGAGGTGAATAAACGGAAGAGGAATCCTCTCGATTTTGCTCTATGGAAGAGTGCTAAGCCTGGAGAGCCCTGTTGGGAAAGCCCCTGGGGAAAGGGCAGACCGGGATGGCATATTGAATGCAGTGCCATGAGCATGGGGCACCTCGGAGCTTCCTTTGACATTCACGGTGGTGGGCAGGACCTAATCTTTCCCCATCATGAAAACGAAATCGCTCAATCCGAGGCAGTTACAGGAAAACCTTTTGTAAGTTACTGGTTGCATAACGGATTTGTTACAGTCAATCGGGAAAAGATGTCTAAATCTCTGGGCAATTTTTTTACTTTGGAGGAGATTTATGAGAAATATTCTCCGGATGTGGTCAGGTTCTTTCTTATCTCCCAATACTATCGAAGCCACATAGATTTCTCTGACGATAAGATGGAAGAAGCCCGGAAGAGTTTAGAAAGGTTTCACAATACTTTAGAGAACATCGGATTTCTGTTAAAGGGATTGAAAGCTGGAAAGAAATCGAGTCCTCCTAAAAGAGAGGATAGTAGTATATCGGAGGCAAAAGAGAAATTCATCACAGCCATGGATGATGATTTTAATACAGCTCGAGCTTTAGGTTATATATTCGATTTGGTAGGTAAAGCAAACAAAAAAATTTCTGAAAGAAGTCCCGACCTCTCTTTTCTTCTGGCAGCGGAGAGAGCATTGAGAAGCATGGGTTCTCTCTTGGGGTTTGTGAAAGAGAAGGTTATAGAAAAGGCAGGAATGGATGAGTTCCAAATCGAAAAGCTTATTGACGAGCGGGATGCTGCCCGGGAAAGGAAGGATTGGAAGAAGGCAGACAAAATTCGCAGTGACCTGGAAAAGACAGGAATCATTTTGGAAGATACTCCAGCGGGAACGCGTTGGAAGTATAGAGAAGGCACAAAAAGGTCTTGACACAAGTCGGGTTTAGCGATATAATTTTTTTGACATAATTCAGATGTTAAATTCGATAAGTGCTGGCGTAGCTCAGTTGGTAGAGCAGGGGTTTTGTAAACCTCAGGTCGTAGGTTCGAATCCTATCGCCAGCTCCAGAGAAAATATAGCCAAAAATTAAGCACTAAAAGTGACTTCACCAGCAAAGGCTGATTCACATAGGGACAGGTGGCGGAGTGGTTAATCGCACTGGACTGTAAATCCAGCGGACGAAGTCCTTCGGAGGTTCGAATCCTCCCCTGTCCATGCTATTTTACAGATAAAGGTACTTCGCGGGAGTGATTCAATGGTAGAATATCAGCCTTCCAAGCTGAATGTGCGGGTTCGATTCCCGTCTCCCGCTCCAGGAAGCGGGAATTGTTTATGCCCATGTAGCTCAGTTGGTAGAGCACATCCTTGGTAAGGATGAGGTCACCGGTTCGATCCCGGTCGTGGGCTCCAGGGGATAAAAGACAATTGATAAAAGGAGGTTATTATGGCCAAGGAGAAATTTGTACGAACTAAGCCACATGTAAATGTGGGCACAATTGGACATGTAGACCACGGGAAGACGACACTCACTGCGGCGATTCTTCTCTGTTTATCGAAGGCGGGGAA
>DAOVHK010000035.1 GCA_030671905.1 Clostridia bacterium
AGAACTCGACTGAAGGGGTGATTAATCATACGTTGGACATGTTTGTTACTTCGGAATTGAAGATTTGTTCTGAATTACTTCTGGAAATCTCCCATAATCTCCTTTCCAGAGCAAGTGAACTCAGGGAAATAAAGAAAATCTATTCTCATCCCCAGGCAATTGCTCAGTCCAGAAATTGGATTGAAGACAACCTGCCCAATGCTGAGCTGGTGGAGACGTTTTCCACTGCCAAGGCAGCAGAGATGGCTGAGAAAGACTCTGAGGGCGGAGCAATAGCTTCCCGGCTTGCAGCCTCCTTGTACGATCTGAAAATAATTGCTGAAGGTATTGAGGATAACGTGCGAAATTTTACCCGCTTTCTAGTCATAGGTAAAAGTTTCCCAGGAAAAAGTGGACAAGACAAAACTTCCATTCTTTTCTCCGTAAAAGATAAGGTGGGAGCGCTTCACGATATGCTTATTCCTTTCCGGGAAAATAAGATCAACCTGACTAAAATCGAATCCAGGCCGACCAAGCTCCGAGCCTGGGAGTATATATTCTTTGTCGACTTCGCAGGACACGTCGAAGAAGAAAATGTGAAGCGAGCTTTGAAGCAACTGGAAAAAGAATGTCTACTTCTTAAGATATTGGGCTCTTATTCAAGGAGCGAGTGATTTTGGAGGATACGTTGATGATTGAAAAACTTGTGAGAAAAAATGTATTAGATTTCCAACCTTACCTTCCTGGTAAGCCAATCGAAGAAGTGAAAAGAGAGTTTGGCCTTGCCAGAGTGGATAAATTGGCTTCCAATGAGAATCCTCTGGGACCTTCTCCTCGGGCAGTCAGTGCCATGAAAAAGGTTCTCAATCGAGTGAACCTCTATCCAGATGGAAGCGGTTTCTATTTAAAAAAGGTCTTAGCCAGAAAGCTAAAGGTGAAGCCAGAAAATATTATCCTTGGTAGCGGAACGGATGAAATAATCGAAATCATCGGGAAAACTTTCTTGGACCCCATTGACGAAATTATAGTCTCTAAGCATGCCTTCATTCGCTACGAGATGGCCGGAGAACTAATGGGTTGTCAGGTTAAAAGAGTCCCCATGGAAAATTTTACACATGACCTGAAGGCAATGAAGAAAGCAATAACTGAAAGGACAAAAATAGTATTTATAGCCAACCCTAACAATCCCACAGGAACTTATATTACAGAAGAGGAAGTAGAAAAATTTATGAATGACCTGCCAGAAGAAATAATTGTGGTATTTGATGAGGCTTACCGGGAATATGTGACCAGGAAAGATTATCCTAAGACGCTTTCCTATGTTAAGCAAGGGCGGGTGGTAATTGTGTTGCGCACCTTTTCTAAGATTTACGGTTTAGCAGGTTTGCGGATTGGCTATGGAATAGGGAAATCTGAATTGATTGGCTTTATGGAGAGGATTAGACCTCCATTCAATACCAATTCGCTGGCTCAGATAGCAGCTCTGGCCAGCCTTTCTGATGAGACTCACCTTAAGCGAAGCCGTAAATTAATTGGCAATGAGAGAAAATACCTGGAGGAAAATCTGGAGAAGATGAATATTAAATTCGTTCCCTCGGTGGCTAACCATATCCTACTCAAGGTAGGTAATGGACAAAATGTGTTTGAAAAACTATTGAAGAAAGGAATAATTGTGAGAGCTATGGTTGAATACGATTTACCAGAATTTATCAGGGTAACCATAGGTCTGCCCCAGCAGAACAGGCGATTCATTAATGCCTTAAAGGAGGTTATGGATAGATGTTCTTAACACTGAAGCCAGGAACCACAGAGCAAGGAATTGAAGAGCTGGTTAAGAAGATAGAAGAGTTGGGATTTCGAGCCCACATTTCCAGGGGTGCTGAGAGAACAGTAATTGGAGTGATTGGTGAGAATGCTATAGCTGCCAGAGAGGTGTTTGAAGGGTTCTTTACTGTGGAGTTGATCACTCCCATTTCTAAACCTTACAAGCTGGTTAGCAGGGAATTTAAGAAAGAAGATACGATAGTTAAGATTGGTGATGTTACTATAGGTGGAAAAGATATAGTGGTTATGGCAGGACCCTGCTCAGTGGAGAAGGAAGACCTCCTTCTCTCTATTGCCAGTAGCGTGAAGAAGGCAGGAGCAAAGGTTCTTCGTGGGGGGGCTTTCAAACCGAGGACTTCTCCCTATTCTTTTCAAGGATTGGGGGAGAGGGGACTGAAGTATTTAGCCAAGGCCAAAAAGGCAACTGGACTGTTGGTAGTTACCGAGGCTATGAATATCCAACAGGTAGAGCTGGTTTCCCGCTATGCAGACATCATTCAGATTGGAGCTCGTAATGTTCAGAATTTCGATCTTTTGAAAGAAGCTGGCAAAAGCAAAAAGCCAATACTACTTAAGCGAGGTATAGCTACAACAATCGAAGAGTGGTTGATGTCTGCTGAATACATTGTTTCCAATGGAAATTCAAACGTGATTCTCTGCGAACGAGGGATTAGAACTTTCGAAAACGCTACCAGGTTTACCTTGGATTTAAACGCAATTCCGGCTATAAAAGCCTGGAGTCATCTGCCAGTAATTGTAGACCCCTCGCACGGGACTGGCGTGCGCAATTTTGTGGGCTCGATGTCTAAGGCAGCAATTGCTTGTGGAGCCGATGGTCTGATTATCGAAGTACACTCCGACCCGGAACACGCCTTATCTGATGGAAGACAGTCTCTCCTGCCAGAAAATTTTGCCAGCTTAATGCAAGAACTAAAAAAACTTGCCCGTGTTATAGGCAGAAACTTATAAAAAAGCACCTGTCACCTTTTAAAATGAAAAAGTACCTGTCACCTTTTAAGGTGAGTATAATTGGCGTGGGTTTGCTTGGAGGCTCTTTCGGTTTAGCTCTAAAAAAGAAGAGACTCGTTGGGCAAGTGGTAGGGATCGGTCGCCATATCCATAAGTTAAAAGAGGCGAAAAGACTGGGCGCTATCGATAACTACACTACGGATTTTGCACGAGGGGTTAAAGATTCAGACATAGTTATGGTTGCCGCGCCTGTGGGCAAAATTCCTCTCATTGTTAAGAGAATATTACCCCATTTAAAAGAAGGCTGTATTATAACTGATGTAGGGAGCACAAAGGAAAAGGTAGTTAAGAAAGTCCATGAGATTCTCTTAAAATCTTCTGGTAAGGGAAGAAGGCCAAAGGTCTCTTTCATTGGTGGTCACCCAATGGCGGGTTCAGAGAAGCAAGGTATCAGAAACGCCAGGGCCGATATCTTCTCAGGCACCACCTGTTTTCTGACTCCAGCAGATAGAAATGGCCGGAAAGCAGCTAAAGTAATTAGAGACCTTTGGAAGAGGATGGGAGCGAGAATCCTTTTGCTTAAACCTGAGGAACATGACTATCTCGTAGCTTATACAAGCCACTTACCCCATGTGCTGGCGTCCATATTGGCTAATCTGATGGACAGGGTTTGTAAGGAAGACCCTCGAGCGAACAGAGCCATCGCGGGAAGTATCTCCGATATGACCAGAATTGCAGCCAGCAATCCTGAAATGTGGATAGACATTTGTCTGTCTAATAATAAAGCGATTTCAGAAAGTATCAACGTAATGATAAAACATCTAGAAAAATTCAAGAAGTCGATTGAAAAGAAAAGGAAAAGAGAAATTCAAGATTTGTTTCATAAAGGTAGACTGGCGAGGAGAAAATTAATCGGGTCGTAAATATGAAAAATATAGGGGTGGAGAGAAAAAAGAAAATTAAGGGAGAGATTTCTCTTCCCGGAGACAAATCTATTTCTCACCGGGCTATTATGCTGGGTAGTATCGCCCAGGGAAAAACTAGGGTCAAAGGATTTTCAGATTGTGCTGACTGCCGAAACACATTAAACGCTTTCCTTAAACTGGGGATAGAAATAGAAGACCTCTCTCAGGGAGAATTGACTATTCATGGGCAAGGATTGAAGGGATTGACTTCGGCCAAAGAGATTATAGATGTCGGCAATTCGGGAACTACTATGAGACTTCTCAGTGGAATTCTTGCCGGACAGGATTTCTCCTCCACGATTACTGGTGATGAGTATCTCCAGAGGAGACCTATGAAAAGAATTATCCTTCCCCTGAGGGAGATGGGAGCAAAGATAAGTAGCCCTGACGACAACCATCCACCGATAACCATTGTGGGGCAGAAATTACATGCAATCGATTACCATTCTCCTGTTGCCAGTGCCCAGGTGAAATCCTGTGTTCTTTTAGCTGGACTATATGCTAAAGGGAGGACGAGTCTTACTGAGTCTTCACCATCGAGAGACCATACGGAACGGATGTTAAAATATTTAAATGGACCTATAGAAATCAAAGGAACGGCTATATTCATAGAAGGAGTCTCGGAATTAGAGGCAAGAGCGATTACCATTCCCGGGGATATCTCTTCAGCAGCGTTCTTTATCATTACCTGTCTTCTTTTAAAGAATTCCGAAATCAGGATAAAGGGAGTGGGAATTAATCCCACGCGGACCGGCGTCATAGATATCCTTAAAAAGATGGGAGCTGACATTGTAATTGAGAATGTCCATGAACTTTGTGGAGAGCCGGTAGCCGATCTTATTGTGAAAAGTAGCAACCTGAGAGGTGCTAATATAGGGGGAGCGTTGATTCCCAGAATTATAGACGAGATCCCTGTGTTGGCTGTGGCTGCAACTCAAGCAGAAGGCGTAACTGAAATCAGCAATGCTCAGGAATTGAGAGTAAAAGAAAGTGATCGCATAGGCAATGTGGTTTCCGAACTTTCTAAAATGGGGGCCTCGATAAAGGAAAAAGAAGACGGAATGGTGATTTCCGGAGGGAAGAGATTGACAGGTAGTTCGGTTAATAGTTTTGGTGACCACCGTATGGCCATGGCACTAACCATTGGCGGACTGATTGCTGATGGTGAGACTACCATAAACGATGTGGCCTGCATTGATACCTCCTTCCCTCACTTTATGGATGCTTTGAATAGAATGGTAGAATAGACATGGTGGAAATTTGGTGAAGAAAAGAGCCGTTATTACTATCGATGGACCAGCAGGAGCAGGGAAAACCTCAATTGCCAAAATTGTCAGTAGAAAGTTGGGTTATAACTATATTGATACCGGGGCGATGTATAGAGCAATAAGCTGGAAGGCATTTAGAGAAAAGATAGATTTAAAGGCTAAAGAAAAGTTAATTAAGATGGTAAGAAATACCAAAATAGAATTAAAGAATAGAGCTGGAATGGTGAGGGTCTATTTAAACGGAAAAGATATCACCAATAAGATAAGGAATAAGAGGTTGGCTGAAGGAGCGAGCATTTTAGCTACAGTCCCTGAGGTGAGGGAACAGCTCATGAAAATTCAGAGGAGAATGGGTTCTTCAGGGGGAATTGTAGTGGAAGGCAGGGATATAGGCACTGTAGTCTTTCCCAGGGCGGATTATAAATTCTATCTGGATGCATCCATTAAAGAGAGGGCTTTGAGGAGGTATAGAGAACTGAAAGTGAAAGGGGAGGAAGGGCAGCTGGCTGAACTGGAAAAGTCGATTCGTTCTCGAGACAAGCGGGACCGCACCAGAGGAGTAGCTCCCTTGAAGGTAGCTCGTGATGCTGTAGTCATAGACTCTACAGATATGAGTAAGAAAGAGGTAGTGGAATTTATTCTGAAAAGAATCCAATAAATATTGTACCTATCACTTTTTTAGGTGGGATGTCGCATGCTGTATATTTTAGGTTATTGGCTAACTTGGTTAACAGCTAAACTCCTGTTCCGTTTTCGAATTGAAGGAAGGAGAAATATTCCCCAAGGAGGAGCTATTATTGCTCCTAATCATGCCAGTTATTGGGACCCTCCTCTGGTGGGTGCAGCAATTGATAGCTACCAAGTCTACTTTATGGCAAAAAGACAACTGTTCCGGTTCCCGATTTTCGGAACGGTTCTCAAGATGATACATACTTTTCCTGTAGATAGAAGAAGGATAGACATAGCTGCCTTCAGAAAGGCACTTAGAATTTTGAATGGGGGGAAAATCTTGGTGGTCTTCCCTGAAGGTAGTCGGGGAAAGGGAGGGCGCCTGAGATCTCCTCAACCCGGGGTTGCCTGGATAGCGCACAAAACCAAGTTTCCTGTCGTTCCTACCCTGGTTGTGAATACTCACAGGATAAAAGTTTTTCCCAGAGTAACTGTACGCTTTGGCTCACCTATATATTTCGAAACGGACCAAAGAGGGGAAAATGAAAAATCCCGCTACCGCAATTTCGCCCACAAAATAATGGAAGGAATAATAAAGTTAGACCGAGAAGAACAGTGCCGATATGGAATATGAAATTGGAAATTTGGAATTTAAGAGATGCGACTTATTTTTGCTAAGAAACTGGGGTTTTGTTCGGGAGTAAGGAGGGCTATCTCTTTGGCGCAAAGTATACCAACAAGAGATAGTAAGAAGGGGACTGTCGCTACCCCGGTGTATACCTTAGGGCCACTAATTCATAATCCTCAGGAAATTGGGTGCTTGGAAAGGATGGGGGTAAAAGCTATCTCCGGCCTAAACCAGATTAAGACGGGAACTCTCATTGTGCCCTCTCATGGGTTACCTCAACCTATCTTGAAGAAAATAGAGAATACACGATTTAAGTTGATAGATGCTACCTGTCCGTTCGTTAAACGGGCTCAAAAATTGGCAAAGAGCTTACATGAGAAAGGCTACCATGTAGTAATAGCTGGGCGGAAGTCTCATCCTGAAGTAATTTCCTTGCTTTCTTTTGCCAATGGCGAAGCTTCTGTGGTAGAGACTCCTGGAGATGTGGAAAAGATTAACACAAGCAAAAAAATAGGAATCATCAGCCAGACTACACAGTCGGTGGAAAGCTTCGAGAAAATTGTGAGAAGATTAAAGATAAAGATTAAAGAGCCCAAAATTCATAACACTATTTGTAAAGAGACTTCCCAACGCCAAAAGGAGGCGAAGAGATTGGCAGGAAAGTCGGATCTCATGATTGTAATTGGCGGTAAAAATAGTGCCAATACTACCAGACTTTACAACATCTGCAAGAAGGTTACCCCAGCTTACCATATAGAATCGCCAGAGGAATTGAGACCCGGTTGGTTTAATAAAAAAAGAGTAGTAGGAATAACTTCAGGCACTTCCACTCCTGATTGGATAATTAAAAGTGTAGTTGAAAATTTGGGGAATCCCCCTCACCTTAATCCTCTCCCAAGGGGGAGAGGAGATAAGAAGGGACAATAGATGATGGATACACAAAAAGAGAAAAATTACCATAAATCTAAATCTGGCTCTAAGATGGAAGAGTTATTAGACGACTTTGACAAAATCAAGGAAGGGAAAGTCGTTACCGGAAAGGTTGTCCAGATAAAAGGCGAATCTTTATTGGTCGATGTGGGCTTGAAGACTGAGGGAGTTCTCAGGAAAGAGGACGTAACCACTCCTTCCGGGAAATTAAAGGTAAAAGTTGGCGATAAAATCGAAGTCTTTCTGGAAAAAAGAGAAGATACCTTTGGACGACCTCTTATCTCCTTGAAGAAGGCGGAGGTTACAAAGACCTGGGATAGAATTCGCGATGCTTACACCACACAAAGGGAAATACTTGGTAAAATAGTCAAAAAGATTAAAGGGGGTATGATGGTGGATCTGGGAGGCCCTGATTCTATTCTGGAGGAAGGAAAGGGGCTTGCTGAGGCTTTTATGCCTGCCTCTCAAGTTGGTTATCCTCCAGTAAAGGACCTGGATAGCGTTATTGGCCAGGTGGTACCTCTAAGAGTAATCGAATTCAAACCAAAGAGGAATATCGTCGTCTCCTGGAGATTAGTAATTGAGGATGAGGTAAAGAAAAAGAGAGAGGAACTGTTAAACAGAATAAATATAGGAGACGTATTAAAAGGTAGTGTAAAGAATATCACTAAATTTGGTGCATTTATTGACCTGGGTGGAATAGATGGACTCCTCCATATAGGTGATATAACCTGGGGGCGCCTGGAGAAAGTAGAGGATGTTTTGAAAATTGGCGAACAGTTGGACGTCAAAGTTATCGCTTTCAACCGGGAGAAAGAACAGATTTCATTGGGATTGAAACAGTTAGAGCCTCATCCCTGGGAAAATATTCGAGAAAAATACCCTGTTGATTCAACTCCCACGGGAAGGGTAACTGGCCTTCTTCCTTATGGTGCCTTTGTTGAGCTGGAACCCGGAATAGAAGGCTTGATTCACGTCTCCGAGATGTCCTGGACGGAGAAAATAAGGCATCCCCGCGAAGTATTGAAAGTAGGAGACATGGTCAAAGTTAGAGTACTCAATATAGATGAAAAAAACAGGAAATTATCTATTGGACTGAAACAGATACAACCCAATCCCTGGGCTCAGGTAAAAGAAAAGTATCCATCGGGGACAAAACTCACCGGAACTATTACCCATCTGGCACCGTTTGGTGCTTTTGTCAAATTAGAAGAGGGTATTGAAGGGATGATTCATGTTTCAGATATTTACTGGACAAAGAGACTGAGACATCCTGGACAGGTGCTCAAGGTGGGCGACCAAGTGGAAGCAGTGGTTCTGGATATAAAAGTTGAGGCTGAGAAAATATCTCTGGGATTGAAACAGAAATCGAAAAACCCGTATGAGAAGTATTTTGTAGGGAGTAATGTTCAAGGGAAAGTCGTCCATCTCACCAATTTTGGAGCTTTTGTAGAATTGGAACCGGACATCAAAGGGCTAATTCATATTTCCCAAGCGGGTAAAGAAAAAGTTAAAGATATAAAAGAGGTTTTAAAGGTGGGAGATAAAGTCTGGACAAAAATTATTAAAGTCGATTCCCAGCAGATGATAATCGATTTGAGCATTAAGGAGTATATCAAAGCACAGGAAAAAGCGGAAGTGGAAAAGTATATTGAACAGGAAATCCCGGAAACTACTATTGGCGAAATAATCAGTGAAAAATTGGACAATTCAGAAAATGAGGAATAACTTGAATAAAAAATTTCTCCTCTTTGTTTGCCTTTCATTTTCTCTCCTGTTTTTGAGAAAGCCTCTATCTTATGCGGAAGTCTACTTCGGTAAGAACAAGGTAATCGTTGATCAACATACCTGGTATATTGCAGAGACCGAACATTTCCAAATCTATCATTATCCTGAAGAGAGACATCTAATTCCTAAAGTAAGTAAAATGCTGGAAAAAGCTTACCAAAAGGTTACCGGTGACTTAGATATCAGTATAGAGAAAAAAACACCTTTCTTCTTATACATGACACATAACCACTTTGAGCAGAATAACATTGCCAATATCGGAGAGGGTGTCGGTGGATTCTCCGAGCCCTATAAGAACAGGTTTGTACTTCCTATAACAGGTTCGGATAAAGAACTGGAACATGTGATTACTCATGAGTTCGCCCATATTGCAAATTTCAACATCTGGTATGGTGGATTCTGGAAGTCAGCCAGTCTGATGAGATTTGTCTTCTATCCCTTGTGGATAGTTGAAGGATTGGCAGAGTATGAGAGCAAAGAATGGGAAACTAAAGACCATATGTTTTTAAGAGATGCTGCTATTTCCGATATGATAATTCCTCTGGGTAAGTTACATAGTTTCAATCATTTGAAAATGCACCAGGTCTATTTAGCTTATAAAGAAGGACACAGTGCAATCAGTTTCTTAGCAGAAGAATACGGAGAGGATAAAGTTCCTAAATTGATTAAGAATCTTCGGGAGAGTCTGGACATACACAGGGTTTTTGCGCACACAATCGATACTGACTTATACAGCTTTGACAAAAAATGGCAAAGATATATGAAGGAAAAATACACAATAGAAGCAGAAGAAAAGGCAGAATCTGAAATTTACGGAAAGAAACTTACCCAAGATGCCGAGTTTAATACCAATGCAGTTTTCTCTCCCGACGGAAAGAGAATAGCTTTTATTTCTACACGTAATGGATATAGCGAGCTCTTTGTGATGAGTGTTGACGGAACGAATCAAAAATCGATTCTAAAATCGCGAATTGGGAGAAGTCTGGATGTTATCCATTCTGAAGGACATGCTCTTTCCTGGTTCCCGGATGGAGAAAAAATTATTTTTGCAGGAGAGAAAAGAGGGAAGGATTATCTTTACACAATTAATCTCAGAAAAAATAAGCTAAAGAAACTTCGTCTGCCTCTGGAAGTTCTAAAATCTCCTTGTTTTTCGCGCAAAGGAGATAAGATTGTTTTTGTGGGAATGGAAGGAGGTATAAACGACCTCTACTTAGTGGATGCCAATGGGAAGAACCTGGAGAAGTTAACCAGCGATGAGTTTGACGACAATTATCCTCTCTTTTCTCCTGATGATAAGAAGATTGTCTATGTCTCTGAAAGGGAGAGGCAGAAAGACCTCTTTCTTTTGGATATGGAAACTCTTGCCATTACCCGATTGACTTCCACCCCCAGTGATGAGTTCGACCCTTCTTGGTCACCTGATGGTGATAGTATCGTCTACATTGGTGATTATGCAGGAATTTATAACATTTACCGCATGGACGTGAGCTGTTTTCAAGAAGATATTCAGGAAAAGAATCCGGAATTAGACATTTTTCAATTGACCGATGTCAAGGTAGGAGTTTTTACTCCGGGGATATCACCAGATGGAAAGCATCTGCTTTTCGTTTCTCATCGGTATGGAGAGATGAATATCCACTATGGAGAATTTCCCCAGGAAGAGGTGTTTGTAAAAAAATTGAGGAGAAGAGAAGAGAGAGGGGAAGTATCCATAGCCCAATTGCCTGTAAAGCCCATTGGGCCAATCATAAGCCCCTATCCATCTCCAGTGACTAGGATTCGTCCTTATAAATTCAAGGCATCCACAGATTTAATCTTTCCTTTCCTCTTTTATTCCACAACAGAAGGTCTGTATACTGCTGCATACTGGCAGGTGAGCGATATCTTGGGAAACCACGGGATGACTCTTCTTGTGGAGTATGCTTCGGAATATGATTGGTTGAATTATGGAGCAGGTTATATTTATAAAAGGTGGCGGCCTACTTTAGGATTTTTCGCTTATGGAAAGATGAGACGCGAATCTGAGGACGATGATAATAATATAGTCCGTACCAGTGAATTTACCGAAGAGATGGTGGTCAGTTATCCTTTCGACCGTTTCCGGCGAATAGAGTTGGGACTTATTACCGAATATGACCGAGAGCGGAATGGAGATACTACCGCTACCCGGGAAAATGGCGTTACTTTTTCTTTAATAAGGGATACAACCCAGGGAAAGATTCTGGACATAATGAGCGGTAGCCGGGCCAATTTCACGGTCTATCAAGCCTTTAAAGCGCTTGGTGGGGACTTCGATTATATAAAGTATATCCTCGATGCCAGGAAATATTTCAAATTATCCGAACGCAATATTTTAGCATTTAGATTTATGGGAATGTTAAGCCAGGGAAAGGATAGAAAAGAGTCCTCTCTAGGGGGAGAGAGTAAGTTGCGCGGTCTTTCTAAGGGTTACTCCTCGGGAAGCAAGTTAGCCCTGATTAACGCTGAGTGGAGGGTTATGCTCTTTCCAGAAATAAATTGGAGGTTCAGGCTTCTATGGCCGGAGATATATCTAAAGAGTCTGCAACTTTCTCTTTTTACCGATTCAGGAGCAGCCTGGAACGAGCCTGAGGAGATAAGAGGAATTTCAGACATAAAAAACACAATTGGAATAGGGTTAAGAATAAACACTTTCCTCATACAGATGTTTCCTTTTACACTCAGGTTAGATTATGGCTGGCGGACGGATAAATTTAGTGGAAAATTCTATTTTTCTCTGGGACCCACTTTTTAATATGGTTTGGTCGCGTAGGGGCGACCTTTATGGTCGCCCAAGGGTTGCACTACGAATAAACAAGAATAAATTCGTATCCAATTAGTTGACAAGATTTCAGAAATTTATTAATATACAAAAATATAAATGAACTCTCTAATTTCATTATAATTTCATCAAAAGTCATAAGTTTTCCTCGTTTGTGAGTA
>DAOVHK010000128.1 GCA_030671905.1 Clostridia bacterium
ACATTTCTAAATCCTCTTCTTTTAATGTGTGTCTATACAATCGTATTCTCTTTCTTTCTAAGAATTAAGGTTGAGAATTATCCTGTATTCTTATTTTGCGGGCTCATTCCCTGGGTTTGGTTCTCTACGTCAATTTTAGAGGGAGCAGACTCTATAATCAGGGGTGGTGATCTCATTACCAGGGTTCTATTCCCTCCACAGGTTCTGCCTTCTGTAACTGTCTTTTCCAACTTCGTAAATTTTGTTTTCAGTCTTCCCTTGCTATTGATTTTCCTCCTACTTTTTGAGGTTAAGATTGGTATAGCCTTAATTGCCCTGCCGATACTTATGATAATCCAAGCTGTTTTTACCATGGGGTTAGTTTTGATGGTCTCTGCTCTAAATGTTCATTTTCGAGATATTCGACATATACTTAGCAATCTAATTATGATGTGGTTTTTTGCCACACCAATTTTGTATCCTATGACCTCAATACCAGCGAATCTTAAGTTTATATCCCGTATAAATCCTATGGCGACGTTAATTAAAGCTTATCGGGACATCCTATTTTACAGACAGTTTCCCAACTGGCTCCTTCTGGGAATTACACTGTGTTTTGGATTTTTAGTATTCTTTTTAGGGAATTTGGTATTCAATAGATATAAAGAGTCATTTCCTGAAGAGGTATAAATTGGTTGCAATTAAATTGGAAAACGTCTCAAAAATATTTTTCAGGTCACCATTGAAGAGAAAGTATACCACACTCAGGGAGACCCTACTACATTATTTTGACTGGCTGAAAAACAGGGGAAAGGTGAGATATATTGATGTTTTGAAAGATATTAATTTGACTATAGAAAAAGGAGAAGCCATTGGAATCATCGGAATGAATGGTTCGGGTAAAAGCACTCTCCTTAAATTATTGGCAGGGATATATAAGTCCGATTCAGGCAAAGTATACGTTAAGGGAAGGGTTGCCTCTCTGGTTGGATTGGGAATAGGTTTCCATCCTGGATTTACAGGCAGGGAGAATATCTTCATTAATGGTATAATTTTGGGCCTTTCAAAGAGAGAGATAAAAAGAAGATTTGATGATATTGTGAAATTTGCTGAACTTGAAGATTATATTGATGAGCCTGTAAGGATCTATTCTGACGGGATGTTTATGCGCCTTGGATTTTCAATAGCTACTAATGTGGACCCTGATATCTTATTAATTGATGAAATCCTATCTGTGGGAGATGAATATTTCCGACATAAATGTGCAGAGAAAATTGCTGAATTCAGGAAACTGGGTAAAACTATGGTGATTGTGAGCCATCAACTGGAAGCAATTGAAAAATGGTGTGATAAAGCAGTCTGGCTGAACGATGGTATGATAAGAGAAATTGGGATTCCCAGTAAAGTAATAGATTCTTATCGAAACGCTATTGCGCAAAAAGAAGGAAAGATGCCATCGGAGAGAAGGAGTAGCGAAGCGTTACCACACCATAAATATGTCCCACCAGAGGTAGGATAGATTGTCGGAAAAGAGAAGGACATACGATATCATAATTCCTGTTTATGGGGCATTGCCTTATTTGAGGCAGTGCATCAACAGTGTACTGAAAAACACAAAGCATCCGTATAACTTAGATATAGTTGATGATGGCAATAGTCCGATTATAAAGGAATATCCGAGGGCAATAAAATCAGCACGGATAATTACCAATAGGAAGAATTTAGGATGGCTTAAGAATTAGAATATCGGAATCCAAAATACTGAGAACGATGTTGCGATGTACTTCTGAGGAACCAGAGCATAAAGTTCAATTCAACTATCTCATGGGAATGCAGTGTGATTACAAAAAAGACCCGTCCGGCAAGAGGACAAATAAAAAAGTTAAAAATTTTGACTAATAAAAAAGGAAAATCAATGAGTAAACCTAAAAAAACTTATTTACAGAAAAATCATGTTCCATCCGATTTACTTATTGGTCAAGTAGACCATATGGCTGAGCTTATTGATAGACTCCAGTTACAGATTAAGCAACAACACTTGGCTATTGTTGCCAGGGACCAGCATATCAATAACAGGGACCAGCATATCAATAACAGGGACCAGCATATCAATAATCTGAACAAGGCTATTGTTGCCAGGGACCAGCATATCAATAATCTGAACAAGGCTATCGCCGCTAAGGACCAGCATATCGCAAACTTGGACGGATTTATAAGGAACTTGACAAGGGAAATTGTAAACATTAAGAAATATTCAGTATTCTATAATCTATTGTCTAGATTTCGAAGAGAATTATTAACGTGGTTTGGTAAAGTTCGAAAATAGCAGGAGATAAATTGTTTGTCCTTTCCCGCCCCTCATTTCAATCTGGGAATGGGGCAGGGTAATGGTAATGGTCAAATGTAGCAGGAGAGCGACAACTCTGTGTCATAACCATGTGATTGTGAGTCCCGATTTTTAATCGGGAACAATGCTTTGCTGCTACAAAAGAGTGCTCGACTAGGAATGTAAAAGATGAAGATAGTTTATGTTGTTCATGAATTTCCACCCGATTCCATAGGGGGGACAGGTGTTGCTACCCATCAGGTAGCAAAAGATATGCTCGCAAAAGGACACAGGGTATGGGTGTTGGCTCCCCAAGTATGGACAGATGTCTTTCCCTCAATCGGTTTCTTCGATGAAAAAGTTGATGGGCTTTCGGTCAGAAGGTTGACCTTTAATCCCCAGTTGTCCCCCAATCCCGTGCTTTATGAATACTATAATCCCATTTTATGTGTATATGCTAAACATTTTCTAAGGGAGGTCTGCCCTGATATTATTCATATCTGCCATCTCCTCCACCTTTCCTCTTCGATAATCGATGCAGCAAAGGAGTTGAGAATTCCCATCGTTTTAACATTAAGAGATTTCTGGTTTTTTTGCCCAAAATGGATTCGATTAAAAGCAGACAGAAATTTATGCAAAAGGGATTTTTCTTGGAGGGACTGCATTTATTGTCTAAGAGAACAGAATAATGTCTATGATAGGATTACTAGGATATTTGATGAAAGAATGATGAAATTTTATGTTGAACAAGCAATATTAGACAATAAATTGAGATTTAGTTTAATCAATAATAGGCAAATTTCTTCTTTACTTATTGCAGCAGCTGGTAGATTGCCATTTCTTAAGAGCCAGTTAGAAAAGGTTGACCAGATTACTTGCCGCTCGTCATTTTTAAGGAAAGCATATCTTAATAAAAGGTCCTTTCACAATGGATTCACAGTTGTGTCCCCTGGGACAATATCTCCTCCGAAGTTACCTTCAAGAAGAGGTCGGATTTCTAATATTACTTTCGGCTACTTTGGAGGCGGACGGGAACATAAGGGCGCACATGTTTTACTGCAGGCATTCAGGAAGATAAAATCCACTAATGTAAATCTGAAATTATATGGAATTTTTCCGAATACAGAATATGTGAAAGAACTTCGCCGAATAGCCAAAGGCGATGAAAGAATCAATTTTATGGGTACCTTCGGGCACACAGAGCTAACAGAAGTATTATCTGGTATTGATATACTGGTTATGCCCTCCATTTGGCCCGAAGCCTCTGGCCTGTCAATCTTGGAAGCGTTTGCCAATAAAGTTCCCGTGATTGCAACAGATATCGGAGGCATCCCAGAAATAGTCCATGATGAGCGTAACGGGTTACTTTTTAAGAAAGGCGATGTATTAGATTTAAAGCAGAAAATGGAAAGCGTTATAAATGGACCGGGGCTGATCCAAAAATTCAAGGAGAATATTCCACGGGTTAGATCTATAAATGAAGAATGTGACGAACTTTTAGACATTTACAAGAAATTGTTGCGACGAAAGTAGGTTGCATCCCGATTTTCAATCGGGAAATCTGTGCCTACAATAGTTTATTGGAGTGTCAAGCGAAAGCTTGACCGGATGCCCCGATTTATCGGGGTCATTTCACACTCCAGCAAAAACAGGTTTTGCATTGTGGTCCCAAAATGAAAAGAATTGTGCAAGTAGTTCATGATTTTCTACCCGGGCATCCTTATGGAACAGAGAATTATACCTACCATCTTTCTAAACAATTACAAAAAATAAGTAAAGTTTATATCTTCTGTTGGGAACAAGAGGGTTTTTTTGGCAAAGGTCTTTCTAAAGACAAATTATTTGATGGGTTACCGGTTAGGAG
>DAOVHK010000112.1 GCA_030671905.1 Clostridia bacterium
AATAGGGACAGCGACCATTTTCTGTAGCAAAGCATAAGCTTTGCTCTTCCTGTCTATTTACTTCAGGAAGAGTTTAATCCCATAGTAAGTTCTAAAAAGTAAACGCATCAGTGTAAGTTTACAGCTATATATAAAATCATCAAAGCCGTAACCTTCCATAAAATACCTTCCTTCGTAGGGCAGAACTACCAGGCTTACTCTTATTTTTGGAGCAATATCGGTGGGAATCGAGTTCTTTTTGCAGGCTTCATACATATGGCGGAAAATTAGAAGCATATCCTCAAACTTTGGTGAAGGCTTTGTCTGGTAATCTGTCCCTGCCAGAGGACGGAATATACAGATAGTGGGAAATGCACCTATACTGGTAATATAATCTATTGCCTTAAGCGTGTCTTCAATTGGTTCTAAACCAGCAATAATCTCGCCAGAAACCTTACCTTTGCCCATTTTTCCCACTGTATACTCCATAGCTGTGAAAAAAGTCTCCTGACCCAAAGTTTCTGCTTTACCAGGACAGACTTCTCGAAATACTTCCTTATTGAAAAACTCGAAGCAGAATGAAAAATGGTCTGTTCCCATTTCCATCATCATATCATATTTAGACAGTTCCTTCTGTGGCGGGCATTGAACTCCGATTAAAAGACCTGTCTCTTCCTTAACTGCCTTCACATAAGGAGCCAGAATATCCAAAGCCTTTCTTTCACAGTAACCGGTGTTAAAATGAACGAAAGTGATTCTCGACTCTTTTCGAGCAGCCACTGCAGTCTCCACCACGTCCTGGACACTCTTCTCCGCCTCTTCAGTAACTCCCACATTGAGCCCTGTGGCGCAGAACCTGCAATTCTGTCTTGGTTCACTCAGCCAATAGCTGCACACTCTGGCTGGATATATCGCTAAGTAGGTGCCCTGCAACATACCCACTCTGGACATCAAGGTGCCGTTACTTGTTCTCTTCTGATACCATAAAGGCTGAGAAGGTATTGTGACCTGACATAAGTCACTTCCTTCTTTTGTGATATAATATCTGCTACTTCTTTTTATCAGAAGAAAAGGGCTCTGCTTAGCAAACTCTTCCAGAACAGGTATGTTAGCGTATAAGTTATCCGGAAGAATTATCTCCAGTCCACTTCCCAAACCTGCTCTTATGCGGGAAACCAGGCGAGCATCTTTCTCCAAATCGCAGGTAGGGTCAATCCTCATACCTTTACAAAATAGTTCCAGCTTCAATATTCCTGGATTTAACTTTTCCCATTGCTTGTTCATCTCAGTTAGCTACCCAAAATCTTATTGGTTTTCCGTCCATCTCTTCTGGAATTGGCAGATTGAAAATCTCAAGGACTGTAGGGGCAATATCAATAATGGAAGCTGATTCTCGAGTAGATTTTTTATTGGAAAGAAATATTCCTTTGGTTATGGAAGGGTCTAAAGAACAGTGGTCTCCGCTCCAGTTCGACTTATTTTCCACAATTATTTCATGAGGGATACCTCCAAGTGCAGTCTGCCAGGAGACCCTGTAACCTTCATTAAAACCAACTACCAGGTCGGGAGCCTCCTTTAGGTATTCTCCTTGGTAAATATCTTCTCTCTTATACACATCCACTATTACTTTTTTACCAGTTACCGGGTCTCTTAAATTCTTCAGTTTGGTTACTATTTCTTTCTTTAAACCATTGTACTCATCGCCTGGCTTCACTATTCCATATATTTCTCTACCTTTTACATTCATATAGATACAGCCCAGCCCTAAAGCATATGCCTTAGTTCTCTGCCAGTCAACATTTGGCCAAAACTCGCCCTTGCCAAAGAGGTCTTCCAATTTATATTCTTTCCCTTTCTCAGATGAGAGGATCATATAGCCATTCTTCACTAACCAGGTATTAAGGTTCACTGCTTTCCTGAATGAATGGAAACCATGGTCGGAAATTACAAAAAGGGTGGTGTGCTCATCCACAAAAGGCATAACTTCTCCCAATATTTCATCCATCTTCTGGTAAACTTTCAAGATTGCGTCACCATATTTCTCTGCCTTCTCTCTATCATAAGCAGGGTGAGTCTCATCAATCAATCTCCAGAACATATGCTGCACCCTATCGCTCGCTTGAAATATAAAGAGGAACAGGTCAAAGTCTTTCTTTTTTAGCATATTTATCATTATTTCTTCTCGCTGGTTCATGGTTTAGAAGAGGTCTTCCAGAAAAGTCTTCTCATCAATTCTATTTTCGCTCAGAGCCCAGGTATCGATAGCCCAGCCCAGGGTCTTGTATAGCCCTATCTCTTCAGCCAGTTTTCTGCAAAATGATTTTGGATAAGAAATGGGAAAAGGTGGTTTTTTGGGATAGAAGTTTATTGGGGATAGATAAAGCCTGAATTCAGGCTTGATACTCATCAAATAGAACCTTCCCATCCCATATACTTTAATCAAAGGATTCATCTTAAACTTAATCACAAACCAATCGCTCCACTGACCAACGTCCAACTTCTCTTCTCTATCCTGGACTTTTATTATCGCTTGTTTATCGTTGATTATTTCAATCTCCAGAGGAACCAATATATCTTCACGCCTCCTGGATAATCTATTCCTCGGTCCGTAAATTATCGTTTTTATCTTTCTATCTTTTACTTTAACCTTAGTGATTTTCCCTCCCATCTCCGTATCCCCTTCTTCCCTCTCATCAGTAGCATAATAAGAGAAGGTTCCCTGTGTCCCACGAATATCGGGTACACCCAGACCGGAAAGAAGTTTCCCTCCTACGACCTTTTCGGGAGGAAACGTGACAGGTGCCTGTAAGACTACACACTTGAGCCCATTCCGGGAGGCTATCTGCCAGAAAGATGTCCCTTTTCTATTGCAGGTAACGCTCGGTTTTTCTATAGGAAACAGCCGTAATAAGAACTTTCCTTCATTGAAAGAGGTGGTGGCGAAGTCGGGCATATAAGCTTGAGGGTCTCTTTTGAGGAAATCGAAGATGCCTGTCTTACCTGGATTAGTGCCCGTGGCAAAGCTTGACCAGGCAACAGGCGATTCCGCAGGATTAGTCGTTCCCAACTCCAGGAAAGTTCCTTTTTCTCCAAGCTTTTTTAAATTGGACAGCTTCCCCTCGTCCATCCACCCCGATAGCAAATCCGGGTCAATCCCGTCAAATCCTAAAATAATGACTTTTTTCTCTGACAGACCAAGGTTTGTTCCCTTTTTAACAGAATTATAAAAAAAGAGTCCTCCACAAATGGACAAAAAAAGTATGCTTATAAGTAATAAAAGAATCGATTTTCTTTTTAACATAAGAGTCATTTAGCCTTGTTTTTTAAAGAGAGTGGGGTTAGTATTTTAGTATTAGAACCTTCAAAGTTCTCTAACTGGAACAAAAAGTTATCTAAGAAAGTAAAAAGGTGCTTTTCTTCATGGTTAAATATACTAGTAAGAGCCTTAGGGCAGGGATTACCCGAACTTACGCCTGTACAATTAGAAAAGCTCATTTCTTATTCATTTATAGATAATTACATTAGAGCCATCTAATAGGCTCCTTTTATAAATAACCCTGTATTCTTCAAGATGCTCGTTTAAATAAACAAAAGCCTCATATACCCTTTTCCTATGGAGCGGTATAGTGTCATAATTATTTGCATCTTTGTATATTATATAGTGGTAGTTCTTCTGTTCCATAACCGAAGCAACGTTATCTATCCAAGCTGCACTGAGAAACTGTATTCCCAATCTTTCTTTACTACTGTAATAGTTGAGGGTATTAGCATTATAGGCTTTGTGATCGGATAGAAGCATAACGGTAGAGATGTCTTTTTTTTCTTTTTCCATATCCCTTTTTATGGCAAAAAGTACATCCTCAACCATCCATTCCTCTTTCATAGGTCTATACCACTGCCTCACAGCAAACAAGAGTATTTTACACCGGGCAAATGGTTTAAATGATATATTAGGTAATATAGGGGTATTAAAGGAATCAACAGAAAATCGAAAGAGGCCAACCACCACAATAAGACCAATCCCTATCCATCTTATTAGTCTATTTTTTATCTGGTATATACCTTGAGCAGTTATTATGGCTACCGCAGGCAGTAAAGGAACAAGAAATCGGATATTTTTACCAAGAGAAAAAGTAAAGAAAATTAATGGAAATACTATTAACCAGATAAACACTCTTTTTATATCACCAAATTTAGGAGTTCTAAAAAAGAATATACTCGAACATAAAAATAGAAACGCAAAGAAAACCGAAATGCAATATTTCGTCATGATAATTGGGTAATAAGTTAAAAATTTTTTTATATCCCATGTGTAATGTAGTCCATGCTTTGCTATAAATTCCGCTGAGTTGTGATAGGATAATATATGTAACGTATGTCTGAAATTAGAAATATGCCATGGCAAGGTTAAAGCCGATGCCACAAGTAAACAGTAAAAAAGATTTAATAGAACCTTTGCTATGCTGTCAGGGTTTCCAGTTTTAGCTCTATCAGTAAATGCCATTAAGTTTGATTTCCAGACTATACAGATAAATGGCACAACTATAAAGATAGGATAGGACTGCTTAACCAACATCCCCAACCCTAAACTTAATCCCAAAAGTAAAGAATATTTAAGGTTTTTAAATCCATCGCATTTTAAAAGTAAATATATACTCAATACAAACATAGACATAAGGCCGATATCAACCAAAAAGGTTCTGGTGAGTTGGAAGATTATCGGATACATAGAAAGGATAAAGCAGGATAGCAATGCTGCCTTGGGTTCTAAATACTCTTCGCTGAGTTTGAAAATA
>DAOVHK010000130.1 GCA_030671905.1 Clostridia bacterium
GCAAAATTCTCCGGCCACTCTTTGTGGCCATTCTCTTTTTGAAGCCGTGAGTTCTTTTTCTTCTTCTAACTTTTGGTTGGTAAGTCCTTTTCATCTGTTCTCACACCAATCTAAAATTTTTTTAAATTGTATCTTTTATTTCTTCTCTTGTCAAGGATTGGTTCGAGATCAAACTTTTCCCCTAAAAAAAATGTTGACAGGGTTTGAGAAGAATAATATAATATCTCCGGAAATTTTTTTCTACATTAGGCGAAGGCTATCAAAGTTCTATCCCTTTACCCCATTACTACCTGAGGTTTATCCCCAAACCCCTGGATTGACGACAGGCAGTTTCAGTTCTCTTACCAAAAGAAATTTGATAAATTCTGAATTATAGATATCTCAAACCAAAAATCGGATTACTCTTTTCTAAGTTATGCACACCTGTGAACAACCTGTTAGTAACTTTCCTCAAATTGGTGAAGAAGGGAGCCAAGAATGATACTGTCCGCAGAGCAATTATGGGACGAAATTCTAAATAAACTCAAGGAAGAAATGCCCAAAGATAGTTACGAACTCTGGTTCAAACCCACAAGAGCCGTATCTTTTGAAGACAATCTCCTAAACGTTCAGGTGCCCAATAGGTTCTTTTCCAAATATTTACAAGAGAGGCACAAGGGAAAAATCGAAGAATTGTTAAAAGTAACTACTGCCTCAGAAGCGCAAATAATTTTCACCATTGACCCCCAATCCCACATCCAGGAAAAGGAAAGAAAAGATGAAGAAATTGAACCTACATCGATTGCCGCAGACGAGACTACCTTCACCACAATGGAATTCAATCCCAAGTACACCTTTGAGAATTTTGTGGTTGGTCCTTCTAATCGTTTCGCTCACGCAACTGCCGAGGCGGTAGCCAATGACCCTGGAAAAGCCTACAATCCTCTATTCATATATGGAGGAGTAGGCTTGGGGAAAACACATTTATTACAGGCTATTGGACACTATAATAAAAAACAGAACCCCAGGCTTGCTGTTCTCTATATCACATCGGAAAGATTCACCAATGAACTTATTGAATCGATCCGAAACGACAGGATGGTAGAATTCCGCAACAAATATCGCCATCTGGATGTTCTTATGATTGACGACATCCAATTTCTGGCCGGGAAAGAAAGCACACAAGAAGAATTTTTCCATCTTTTCAATACCCTTTATGAAGCTCACAAACAGATTGTTATTTCCTCTGATTCCACTCCCAAGGAGATACCTACTATCGAAGAAAGGCTCCGCTCCCGATTCCAATGGGGAGTAATTGCCGATATCCAGCCGCCTGATATAGAGACCAGAATTGCCATCTTGAGAAAGAAAGCAGGGGCAGAAAACATCTTCATTCCAGACGATGTAGTTCTGTTTCTTGCCAGCCAAATAAAGTCCAACATCAGAGAGTTGGAAGGGTGTTTAATCAGAATTGTGGCATTTTCTTCATTGACCGGAAGTGAAGTTACTGTGGACCGGTCTAAAGAAATTCTAAAGGATATAATTACCAAAGAAGAGCTTGCTGTTCCCATAACCATAGAACTGATTCAAAACGCAGTGAGTAAACATTTCCATCTGGATGTTAAAGAGATGAAAAGTAAAAAGAGAACAGATGCCGTTGCTTTTCCCAGGCAGGTGGCAATGTATCTGGCCAGAACCTTAACCGAATATTCTACAACAGAGATTGGGGCGGACTTTGGTGGCAGAGATCATACAACAGTAATGTATGCTTGTGAAAAGATTAAGATGAAACTTGCCGGCGACCCTTTCTTCGCCGCTCTCATAAATAGGATAACGCAGGAAATAAAGACTGGAGTATAAAAGAGAAGTTCGGGCTTTGGTTCGCATGAGGGGAATGGATAAAAGGAATACTCGGGATAATATGTTAATAGATTGTGAGTAAGGGAAAGGGTTAGTGAATAAATTTTCAAAAATTGATTTTTTGTGCATTGTCTTAATATTTTATAATTCTTATTCACATCATATTCTTCTTTAAGTATTTTTCCAAAAAATAAGTTAAATCTAAACTTTTCTCGTTCTTTTAACTTTATTAACATATTAACACCCTCTACTAATACAGACTACTAATCTTAATATTTAAGAAAAAAGAAAAAGGAGGAAGAAAATGCAGATTAGTTGCAAACGAGAAGAATTGCTTAAAGGAATTCAAACAGTGCAAGCCGTGGTAGGAACTAAGAGTACTCTCCCTGTACTGGCAAATGTTCTATTGGAAGCTAAGGGAGAAAAAATGGATATGACAGCCACAGACTTAGAAGTAGGAGTAAGATGTTCGATAAAAGTAAAAGTTTCCGAACCGGGGGCGATAACTCTGCCAGCAAGGACTCTCTCGGAGGTGGTACGAGAATTACCCTCTGAGGAGATTAACGTCAAAGTTGACGAAAAGAGTCGGGTACAAATTAATAGTGGGCAAGCAATTTTTAATCTGATGGGATTGCCTAAAGAAGATTATCCCGCGCTACCAAAATTCAAAACTGACGGGGAATTCTCTATTGACCGGGAATCGTTAAGTGAAATGATTAAGAAAACCATCTTTTCTGTTTCCCAAGATGAGACTCGCTATGTTCTCTGTGGGATATATTTTCGCGTGGAGAAAGGGAAGGTTAGAATGGTTTCCACTGATGGCCGACGATTGTCTTATATTTCCAAAGACATAGGAATTGATAAGAAAAAGGAAGTAAAAGTAATCATTCCCACAAAGGCGGTCAATGAGCTTAATAGAATCCTAACACAAATTTCCACAAGAGAAGAAACCGAAAAAGAAGGCAAAGTAAGAATAAATATTGAGGAGAATCAAGTAGGTTTTATGATAGGTGATACTATTTTGATTTCCAGGTTAATCGAAGGTCATTTCCCCAATTACGAACAGGTCATTCCCAAAAGTAGTGAGATCAAGCTTAAAATAAAGACTGAAGCACTGTTACAAGCAACCAGGAGAGTTGCCCTGTTGACTACCGAAAAGTCTAACTCGATCAAGTATTCGCTGAAGAAGAAGGAGCTAGTTATTAGTGCCAATACAGAAGGGCTCGGTGAGGCTCGAGACGTGGTGGGAGTCGATTATGCTGGCAAGGAGATGGAAATTGCATATAATCCCCAATTTCTGATAAGTGTCTTGAGAAATATTGGCTGCGAGGAAGTCTGTTTAGAACTGACCAATTCCCTCAATCCATGTTTAATAAGACCAACAACCGGGGAAGATTATATTTCTATAGTCATGCCTATGAGAATATGATATAATATTTAAAGTAAAGTTGATTCTCAAAAAACACTAAGCTTGGCGTTGCAGGAAAGTATCCAAGGCTGAAGTCCCCCGATGGAATCGGGGGGACTCCATATATAAAAGAAGAGAACAAACACAGTGGCATACCTGAGGGAAATAAAAGGAATAGTTAAAGAAACTCTCCGAAAGTTTAATCTGGGTGAGGAGAGTCAGAAGTTGTTCACTATCTGGCAAGAAGAGGTGGGTGGACTGGCAAAGCATGCCCAGATTGGTAACTTTCGAGAAGGCAAATTGTTGGTAGAAGTAGATAACCCTGTGTATATGCAGGAATTGTCAGCCCAAAGGAAGTCTATAATGGATAGAGTAAATAAAAGGATGGGCAAAAGATTTATTGTGGAGGTTCGTTTTAAACTTGGTAAAACAGATAGGAGCAGAAGTGAAAATTAAGACAAAAATCGTTCTTTTTTCCAGTCTATTTTTATGCGGAATTATAGGGGGATTAATCGCCGCGGGTTTTTTCTTAGAAAGGTGGGTTTTCCTGCTTTTAGGTATAATAGGAATAGTTTTAGGAATTCTTGGAGCATTGGTTATGGCCAGCCGAATATCGGGCAGGGGCGAAAAATTAACCACTGTAGCAAAATCTATTGCCAGGGGCCAATTCGCTAGGGTGATAGAACCAGAAAATGACGAGTTAAGCCAATTGGGCGCTGAAAAATCCGGAGAACTGGAGCGTTTAAAGAGCACCTTTATTTCCAGTATTTCCCATCAATTCAAGTCTCCTCTCACAGCCATAGAAGGTTATATTGATTTTTTTATTGAAGGAATAGATGCTGGA
>DAOVHK010000175.1 GCA_030671905.1 Clostridia bacterium
AACTTGTTGATAATTATCGCCAGAGCCAAAACCGAAGCAATAAAAAGAGGATACATCATTATTCCCCCGCGTAAAAAATAGTTCAGCATTTTAGCCTCCTTTTGGAAAAAGTAGCCTGTCCCCTTTTTCCTCTTTTCTTTAGAATTTTAGTTTGAATCCTCCAAAAAATTTACTGTGGTCAAGTGGATAACCGAACCTCTCAGCATACTTCTCCTGCAGTAAATTCTCTCCTTGAACAAAAATGAGAAGCTGCTCTGTTATGCGACAGGAGATTTCCGCTTCCAGCGCCCAGTAGAAGGGTAAAGAATCAGAGCGATTGTAATATCTTTCGCTCTGCATTAGAACTGATAAGTCTATCTCTAAAGCTCCATAAGAATAGCGTGACGAAATTTTGAGCGAATGTATGGGTCTATATGGCACTTTCTCATCCGGTCGGTCTTCGTCCTCTGTTCTTTCGTATACATATTTCAAACGCAGACTAAAGTCTACCAAGTTGTAAACAAAGGATGCTTCCACACCTTCTGAGAATACGTTGGAGATATTTTGCCAACTTCCTATCGTGCCATCATCGGAGAGAGCAATGAAATTTCTAAATCTCCTTTGAAAGAAGGAGATGTTGCCAGAGAGGTTCTGGCTGAGCTTATACTCCATTCCTTCCTCGAGGGAAAATCTTCTTTTCTGGGGAAGAATATCTAAATTAACTTCTGTATAGTCATTGTCTATATAAAGTTCATCGAAGAGAGGAACTGTCATCCCTGGTTTATATTTTACCCAGAGGTTAAAATTGGGAATCAACTGATAAGAGAGTCTGGCCGTAGGATAGAGAAAGGAGGTAAGGGGCTTACTCTTCTGTTTATATTCCATTCCCAGGTTAACCCATAGTCTATCAAAAAGAAGAAATTCATCACTCAGAGAAATGAAACTAATTAAGTAACGCCTCCTATTACCACCCAATTTAAGCCGCTCCTGATAAAGTTGAGCCTCCAGGTTCAATAAGTTCCTTTCTCTTACACCAATCCTCGCCTGTAACCTGGCTCCTCCTATCTCACTTTTGGCTTTATCACTATTCTTTAAGTTTGCTATTTGACCAAAGAACTGGCATCCCAGGCTGCTTCCTTCTCCTATTCTCCCTTCCACTCCCAATTCCACATTGAATAGGTCTACCTTTTGAGTAATGGTAGAATTGGACAGGCGATAATCTTTCAGGATGCCGGAAGTAGCAATTTTCAAATCAAGCTTCTCAGCAGGTTTGAATCCCAATTCCAAAAATGCGTTATCCTGGTTATAACGCCTACCAAGAAATTCTCCATCTGTCTTATATTTTCCTATACCAAAGAGATAGTAACCTTTATCCCTAATTTGTCTGCCGTGACTGAGGTTAGTCTTTAAAGTGTTGAAACTTCCATAGGCAAAACTAAATTCAGTAATGTTCTCCTTCTTCTGAGGAGAAAAGGATAGGGGGGAGATTTTTGCCATTGGTTCCAGACCAAGTTCGACCTTTTTCAAAAAGGGTTGATCGATGAGTGGTTCCCTTTCATCACCTATAGTGACTTTGGACTGGTCTTCGCCAATAATTACCACTTCCGGTAGTTTAAAAGCAGGCTTCTCCTCAGTTGGCTTCTCTGCTTCAGCGTACGCACAGGGGTTCCATAAAAAGAGAAAAATTAAGATTCCTATGAAAAAGATAACTTTTCTTGTCGGCATACTATTTACCGGCTATTCTCTCTAGCTCTATTTGTGCTTTCTTCGCCCACTCGCTTTCCGGGTAATTCTCGACGACCTTCCTGTAGGCTTTCCTCGCCTCCTCCCAGAATCTTTGCTTCCCATTACATTCTCCAGCCATATATTGCGCAGGGGCAGCAAAGTATGGGTGTTTGCTATAAAGATATACCACCTTCAAATATTCAACCATAGCATTACGGTAATCTTTCCGGAAATAGTAGCAGTCACCTATTCTTTTCTGTGCCTCTGCTCCTACTTCATTGCGGGCTAAATTTGTAGCCAATTTATATTTCTCTGTTGCCTTCTTGTATTTTTTCTTTTGTTCATATAAAATTCCATCCCTCAAGTGGACTCTGGCTGCAGCTATTGACTGGGGATACTTCTGCAATGTTTTCTGAAAAGCCTCCTGTGCAAGGTCCTTGCTACCCATCTTCTCATAACTCTCTCCAATTTTATACTGGGACTCACTGGAAAAAGTATCTTCCGGAGTTTTGGCTATCTTTTTCTCATATGCTGCTATTGCTTCAGCATATTTCTCTTGCACAAAGTAGCATTCTCCAATGCGAAATTGAGCTTCACTGGCAAGGTCACTATCAGGATAGCTCGTTATTAACATCCTGTAAATATTGGCTGCTTCATCATAATTGCCAGCCCTGTAGTAACTCCAGGCCAACCAATAACTGGAATCGTCAGCGAGAGAGGATTCAGGAAAGTTCTCCACTATCGAGCGGTAAATCTTTGCTGCTTCGTCAAAATTATCTTCGCTGTAATAATATTCTGCAAGGCGATACCTCACTTCTGCGTTCAAACGACTCTTGGGATACTTCTCAACAAAATCTTTATACACCTTGATTGCCTTATCCTCCTCACCTTGAGCATGGTAACTCCAGCCAACAGCATAATAAGCAAACTCCGCTATCTCTTTTTGAGGATACTCATCGATGACCTTCTGATAATTCTTTATCGCCTGCTCGTATTGCCTTTGATTATAAAGTGCGTCTCCAATTCTAAATAAAGAATCTGCCGCAACGCTACTTTCAGGGTAATTGACAATTACGCTGTTAAAGTGGAT
>DAOVHK010000177.1 GCA_030671905.1 Clostridia bacterium
AGGTGGAGGATAGTATGGTGCAAAATCTGGCCAGGGAGATAGCTAAGAAAATCGAAAAAGAAATAGAGTATCCTGGACAGATAAAAGTTACGGTTATCAGAGAGACAAGAGCCATCGAAACTGCAAAATAAAAAGGTAGCTTGGGATTTGGTTCGCTCGCTGAGAATTTGACTAAAAATTCTAATGCTCGCTACACCAAATCCCTTCGCGTTAGGATGAAGGAGAAAAAGTGAGAATACTATTTATTGCTGATATAATCGGTAAGCCGGGTAGGGAAGTAGTGAGAAACATTCTTCTCAAAATAATGACAGAGGAAAATATTCAGTTTGTGATTGCTAATTGTGAAAATGCAGCAGGCGGTTTTGGTCTCACCCCTAATATTTCTCGCGAGGTATTTTCAGAGGGAGTCGATGTAATTACTATGGGCAATCATGTATGGGCAAGGAAGGAGATTTCAGAAATAATAGAAGAAGAGAATATCTTAAGGCCAGCGAATTTTCCACCTGAAGTTCCCGGGAAAGGGTGGACGATTGTTCAAGCAGATAATGGAATAAAAGTTGGTGTCATAAATCTTATGGGTAGAGTTTATATGTCCACTTTAGAGTGTCCTTTCCGTGCAACTGATGGAATTATAGAAGAAATCAGTAAACAGACAAAGATAATCGTTGTGGATATGCATGCGGAAATTACATCAGAAAAAGTTGCTATGGGTTGGTACTTAGATGGTAAAGTAAGCGCGGTAATAGGCACTCATACGCACGTTCCTACTGCTGATGAACGGATTCTTCCACAGGGGACAGCTTATATTACTGATGCAGGAATGACCGGTCCCCGCGATTCGGTTATCGGGGTAAAAAAGGAGATTATCCTGAAGAGGTATTTGACCCAGATGCCCATCAGGTTTGAAGTGGCAAAAGATGATTTAATTTTTGCAGGAGTAGTAATGGAAATCGACGAAAAAACGGGAAAGGCTGAAAGCATAAAGAGAATTGCTAAACCATTTGAGGGAAAAAGGGAGTGAAAGGTGGAAGAGCCAAGAAAAATTTATAAAGTATCGGAAATAAATAAAATAGCCAAGAATCTCCTGGAAGAAAAGTTTCCTGAGATTTGGCTTGAAGGAGAAATATCCAATTTTACTCTCCACTCCTCAGGCCATCTCTATTTCAGTTTAAAAGATGAAGATGCTCAGATAAATGCCATTATGTATAAGTGGCAGGCTGGACAACTGGAGTTTGTGCCAGAAAATGGAATGAAAGTAATTGCCCAAGGAAAGATAAGTGTCTTCGTAAAAGGCGGGAGATACCAGATTATTGTATACGGTCTCAAACCCATAGGGATAGGCGCATTGCAGCAGGCATTCGAACAATTGAAGCGCAAACTGGAGAGAGAAGGTCTATTCGATAAGGCACGTAAGAGACCAATACCCATGTTACCTCAGAAGATTGGCATAGTTACATCACCTACCGGAGCAGCAATTCGTGATATCTTGAATATAATTGAGCGCAGATTTGCCAATGTACACATTTTAATCCATCCAGTAAGGGTGCAAGGCGACCGTGCCGCTGGCGAGATTGCCGAAGCAATAGCCTATGTTAACGAACGTTTTCCCTCTCTGGATGTGTTAATCGTGGGAAGAGGTGGTGGGTCCTTAGAAGACCTTTGGTCTTTTAATAGAGAAATTGTTGCCCGGGCTATCTATAACTCCAGGATTCCTGTAATTTCTGCTGTTGGTCACGAAGTCGATTATACTATTGCTGATTTCGTTGCCGACCTTCGCGCACCCACACCTTCAGCTGCTGCCGAATTAGTGGTTACCAATAAAATTGAGTTAGAAAAGAAAATATTGCTTTTGACTTCTAAGATTAAATTGTCTATGAAGCACGAACTAGATGAACTCACCAGCCAATACAGACGCCTTGTGGACAGTAGAATCTTTCTCCATCCCGAAGAACTATACTCTCAATTTCAACAGGAAATAGATTACTATTTAGAGAAAATAACTTCTAAGTGTGCCCATTTTTTGGATTTCCAGAAGGAGAGGTTAAATTCAATTGCTGGAAAGTTGAATGTTCTCTCTCCTCTGAATATTTTAGCCAGGGGGTATAGCATCACCTATAAATTGCCGGAAAATGAGATTTTAAAGAGCATATCTCAAGTTACAATGAAAGATAAAGTGAAAATTAAGCTACACCGCGGCGAAATAATTTGCACGGTAGAAGAGACCGACATACCGGTTAAGAAAGAATCAGAAAAGAGAGGAGTGAAAGGAGAGTAAAATGGAAGAGATGAAGTTCGAAGAAGCCGTAAGTAGATTGGAAAAGATAGTTCAACAGTTAGAGGAAGGAGAGAAGTCGCTTGAGGGTTCTTTGAAATTATTTGAAGAAGGGATAAAATTATCAAAATTCTGTTCAGGGAAACTCGAAGAAGCGAAAAAGAAAATTGAGATTTTGACCAAATCTGAGAAAGGAGAGCTAGCAGCAAAACCTTTCAATTTGGAAGAAGAGATAGAAAAGAAAGAGAATAATTCTTGAGAATTCGAATTCTACGGAATAGAATTACTCCTATGAGCTGCTTAATCGAAAAATATTTAAAAGAAAAAAGAATTGCTGTTGAGTCTACTTTAAATAGGCTTCTTCATTCTCCCAAGAAGTATCCGCCAATAATTCATCAGGCTATGCGCTATGCTGTTTTTGGAAAGGGAAAGCGCCTGAGACCAATTCTCCTTATCGCTGCAGCAGAAGCATGTGGAGGGAAAGCCTCTGATGTCCTGCCTGCTGCCTG
>DAOVHK010000190.1 GCA_030671905.1 Clostridia bacterium
AGCATTTTAATTCGTCAAAGAGGTACGAAATTCTACCCGGGACTTAATGTAGGTAGGGGAAGAGACGATACCCTGTTTGCTTTAATTTCAGGCCGGGTTATTTTTGAGCGTTTTGGTAAGAAAAGGAAACGAGTCAGCGTCTACCAGTAAAGAAGGCTTGTATGTTCATTGATCAGGCGAAAATATTTATACAAGCCGGAAATGGGGGCAATGGCTGTGTTTCCTTTCGACGCGAGAAGTTTGTTCCTCGTGGCGGCCCAGATGGAGGAGACGGTGGAAAAGGTGGTAATATCCTTCTGGTAGCCTCCTCCAGCATCAAGACTCTCCTCGATTTCTCTCGCCAGCCCCATTATCGAGCCCAAAAAGGCACCCACGGGTCGGGAAACAATCGCTTCGGGAAGGCGGGAGCAGATTTAATTTTAAAGGTACCCTGTGGAACCCTTGTCTATAAGGGAGAGGAAGTAATCGGTGACTTAGTGGATGACGGACAGAGTGTTGTTGTGGCACGCGGCGGTCGGGGTGGAAGGGGCAATGCGAAGTTCAAGTCGCGCCGAGAGCGTGTTCCACGCTTTGCCGAAGAAGGTGGGGTTGGAGAGACTGTCACTTTAAAGTTGGAATTGAAGTTGATTGCCCAGGTGGGTCTTCTGGGATATCCTAATGCCGGAAAATCGACCCTTCTTTCAGTTATTTCCAGTGCTCGCCCAAAGATTGCCGATTATCCCTTCACTACTTTAGCACCCAACCTGGGAGTAGTCCGGCTTAGCGAAGACGAAAGTTTCATAGTAGCAGACATTCCCGGACTAATTGCTGATGCCCATAAAGGTAAGGGTTTGGGTGACCAGTTCTTACGCCATATCGAAAGGACTGAAGTTTTGGTTCACCTGGTGGACATTCAGGGCTATGCAGGAGCGAGTCCTTTCGACAATTATATAGCAACTAGTAAAGAATTGAAAGCTTTCAGTCCCCAACTGCTGAAGAAGCCCCAGATAGTTGTTGCCAATAAGATGGACATTCCCTCCGCATCAACCGAATTAAAAAAATTTCGTTCCCGGATTAAAAAGAAAGTCTATCCCATCTCATCTCTTACCAGGGAAGGTATAAAAGAACTACTTCAGGCGATCAGGAGAAAATTAAAAAAATGAAAAAGAGAATAGTGATAAAGATTGGCACCACTGTTTTAACCAAACCTTCCGGAGTTATCAATGAAGTCACTATAGAGAGGATTGTGGACGATGTGGGGGAACTCCTCAACTCGGGTGCAGAGGTAATCATTGTGACTTCTGGTGCAATCGGCGCGGGACTGGGAAGGTTGAAATTGCAGGGTGGCTCCATCCGCGAAAAACAAGCACTGGCGAGTATCGGGCAGGGCTATCTTATGAGTATATACGAGAAATTTTTCAGAAAACATAATCGCCTGGTGGCTCAGGTTCTATTGACCTCTGATGACCTCGCCCAGCGACAGAGGTATCTCAATGCCAGAAATACTCTGTTGACCCTTCTTAGCCTGGGGGTGGTTCCTGTGGTAAATGAGAACGATACAGTTGCTGTAGAGGAAATTAAATTTGGAGATAATGACCGGCTTTCCGCACTGGTGGCCAGTAAGGTAGAGGCTGACCAGTTGGTAATTTTAACTGATGTTGATGGCTTCTTTTCTCAAGACCCCCGGGTAGAAAAGAAAGTGAAATTAATAAAGGAGATAGAAGCGATTACTCCTGAGCTGGAAGAGAAAGCCAGTGGCAGGGGAAGCCAGAGAGGAACCGGGGGAATGGTAACCAAGCTTGAGGCAGCCAAGATTGCCACTGCCAGCGGCATTACAATGTATATTGCCAATGGTAATAAAGAAAAAGTCCTGAGAGAAATCTGGAATGGAGAGAACCCGGGAACAAAATTTTTCCCGGCAAAGGAAAAAATAGTATCCCGTAAACGCTGGATAGCTTTTGATACCAAAATAGAAGGGAAGATTGCTGTTGATGAAGGAGCCAAAGAGGCACTCCTCAAAAGAGGAAAGAGTTTGCTGCCTTCGGGGATTAGTCGAGTGGAAGGTAGATTTAATACCGGAGCCTGCGTGGCAGTAGTGGATATGGAAGGTAAGGAATTTGCCCGGGGATTGACTTCCTATTCGTCTGATGAGGTAGAAAAAATTAAGGGTAAGAAGTCTTCCCAGATAGAGAAAACTCTGGGATATAAGGATTGCGATGAGGTAATCCACAGGGATAACCTGGTTATCTTAAAAGAGTAGTGCGCCATTCCCAGCGCCATAATATTAGGCCCAATTCATAAAAGGAGGAGAAAATGCGGAAAATTTCTGTTTTGTTGGTTATTCTGTCTTTCGTTTTTTGCGGAACTATTTTTGCAGCAGAAGGAGATGTGCTCTGGACAAGGACTTATAATGATGCAGCTAATGCGGGCGATTATGGCTATGGCGTAGCAGTAGATGGTGAAGGCAATGTCTATGTTGTTGGTTCTGATTACGTTATAGGGCAAAACGATAATATCTGGGTGAGGAAATATGAT
>DAOVHK010000077.1 GCA_030671905.1 Clostridia bacterium
GTTGGGTTAGACGAAATGCTAAAAATTTCTACTTGGAAAGAACCGAAGAAGTTGCTGGAACTGTGCAAATTTGTGGTAGTTACCAGGCCGGGTTATGAGTTAGGAAAGCTGGATAAAAGAATAACTTCTAAAGTTATAATGTTACAAGTTCCTGGCTTAGAGATTTCTGCTTCCCACATTCGAAAGAGAATAAAAACTGGCAAGCCAATCAAATATTTACTGCCCCAGTCGGTAGAAGAGTATATCCTCAAGAAGAGACTCTACTCTTAATGAAAAAGCTAAGAATTCCCATAAAGAAGTTAATTTTAGCTTTCATATTAATCTCCATAGTTCTATTTATCTTTTTTTCTTATAACGGCAAGGTCTTTCAATTCATCAGACAGGGGAAGCGAATCAATATCCTAGTTCTGGGATGCGATGAGCTGAAGTTTACCAAACATGCCGATGTAATAATGTTGTTGAGTTATGAACCCAGAACAAGATTCCTGGATATCCTATCAATTCCCCGCGATACTAAAGTCCCCTGCTCAAAAGAACTCTCCTGGCGCAGGTATAGAAAGATAAGTGAAATTTATGCCTTGGTATATAGGAAGAGTAAGACCATTGGTGAAACTTGTCTTTCTTCAAAGAAAGCGATTGAGAATGTTTTAGAAATGGAAATACCATTCTACTTACAGATTAATTATCAGGGAGTGATTGATATAATCGATACTATTGGTGGGGTGACGGTCAATATCGACGAACCAATGGATTATGATGATTATGCGGGAGACTTCCATATTCACTTTACAGTAGGAGAGAAAGGATTAAAAGGCAATGAAGTGTTAAAGTATGTCCGATTTCGGGATAGGCTCCTCGGTGATAGAGGGAGAATTGAAAGGCAACAGAAGCTTCTTAAACTCCTTATGGGAAAGCTAACAGAGGCGAAAGTTCTACTGAAAATCCCCCAAATCTATCGAAATATAAAAGACAGTATTTGGACAAATCTTAACTTCTGGGATTTTTTAGCTCTGGCCAATGAGGTGAGAAGTTTCCACTACGAAAATCTGAGAGTCCAGAGTTTGCCTGGAAAATCGGAATATATTCGGGGAACAGACTATTGGATCCCGGATGAGAAAATGTCTGAAGAGGTTGTTCAGGTAATTATGAATAGTTATAGAATTGGTTGGAAAACTTCTCGGTCAGTCTATTCTGGGGGGAAGCTCGATAGAATAGCAAAGGTGGAAGTATGGAATGCCACTAATAGAAAAGATTTAGCTTATAATGTCCAGCGTAAATTAAGGCAGTATGGAATCGATGCTGTTCGCTGGGGTAATTTTGGAATTTATAAGAAATATACTATAGTTATAGATCGTCTTGGCGATGTTGAATTGGCTCATAAAGTAGCAAAAATAGTTGGCTCGAGCGTGGTAAAAACTGAGATTGACAAGACGCGGTTTGTCGATATCTCAATTGTTCTCGGTAATGACTTTATGGGAATTGGCGAGCCTGAATAAAGACTGGAGGACACAGGCAGATTCACATAGTAATGAATTTCAGAAATTTAGCTAAAGAATGTGCGGGTCTTGCCTTAGCGAAGAAGGCAAAAGAGATTTTAATATTGGACGTCCGTAAATTGACATCGATTACAGATTATTTCGTCATTTGTAACGGTAGATCTAATATACACGTGGAGACTATTGCTGAGTCGATAGTTTCAAAATTGAAAGGTAAAGGGATTCGCCCCCTCCATATAGAAGGAGAAAAACAGGCACAGTGGTTACTTATAGATTATGTGGGAGTAATTGTCCACGTGTTTTACGAACCGACAAGGAAGTTCTATGGGTTGGAGAAACTCTGGGCGGAAGGGAAAAAGGTAAAATTCCAAGAGGGAAAGAGAAAAAAGCCCAAGAAGTCAAGTAAATTATAAGAATTTTGAGGAAGGATAGATTGAGAATCAAAAATGAACTTAAAAAGGGAATCGATGAGGTGCTGAGGAAGTTGCATCTGGAGATTCCCGATTATAGTTTAGAATTTGCACCTGAAGAGATTGATGGAGACTTTGCTACTAATGTTGCTTTAATAGCAGGGTCGAGAACAGAAAAGCTCTCTATAGAGATTGCCGAGGGTATCTCCAGAGCCCTTCAGGAAGTGGAACCTGACACAATAGAGCGCATAGAAGTAGCAAAACCTGGTTTCATTAATATATACATAGTGAGAAAACGGTGGCATAGAGAACTGGCTATGATTTTAAAAGAGGGGAAAAATTACGGGAAAACCAATATCGGCAAGGGAATGAAAATCCTGATCGAATTTGTCTCGGCAAATCCTACCGGACCTTTGCATGTTGGACATGGCAGAGGTGCATCCATTGGCGATTCTCTGGCAAACATCTTAAGAGAGACAGGATATCAGGTAGTAAAAGAGTATTATGTTAACGATATTGGCAACCAGATAGATCTCCTGGAAAAGTCGATAAACATAAGACAGAAAGAGTTACGCGGAGAGGAAGTGTCTCTTCCCGAGGGTGCATATCGAGGATCTTATGTAAAGGAGATAGCAGAAGAGCTTGAATCCAAATACGGCAAGAAGAAGTCATTCGATTGTCGGGAGTACGCCGTTCAGAAAATACTCAGTTTGGTAAGAAAAGACTTGGAAGATTTTGGGGTTAAGTTTGATAGATGGTTTTTTGAAAGTACGCTTTACAGAAAGAATAAAGTTAAGGAAATTATCGATTCATTGAAAAACAAAGATTTAATTTACGAGAAGGACGGTGCACAGTGGTTTAAATCTTCTCAATTTGGTGATGAAAAGGACCGGGTAGTAATCAGAGAGAATAAGAAACCTACTTACTTTACTTCTGATATTACTTACCATTACGATAAATTCAGGAGAGGTTCTAAGAAAGTTATTAATATCTGGGGTGCTGACCATCATGGCTATGTCGATAGGATAAGGGCGTCATTAGCTGCTCTGGGAATTTCGCCAGAAGACCTGAAAATAATCCTTTATCAATTAGTGAGCCTGAGGCGTGGGGGGCAACAGGTTTCAATGTCCACGAGGGAAGGTGAGTTTGTGACCCTGAGACAAGTTATGGAAGAGGTGGGGAAAGATGCCTCGAGGTTCTTCTTTTTGATGCGCGGAGCCGACAGTCGCTTGGATTTCGATCTGGAATTAGCCAAAAAACAGTCTCCGGAGAATCCTGTATATTATGTTCAGTATGCGCACGCACGAATCTGTAGTATCTTCCGGGAAAAAAGGAAAAAAGAATATAAAAAAGTCTCTCTTACGGAGAGAACCGAAGAAGAGGAGAAAGAGTCGATTGAGATCATAAAGAGGCTATCCCGATATCCAGAAGTTGTCAAGAATTGTGCCCAGAGGTATGAGCCGCACCATCTGACCGGATATTTACAAGACCTGGCTAAATGTTTCCACCATTACTATGATAAGTATAGAGTCTTAAGTGGTGATAAAAGCGCTACCCAATCCCGCTTAAAGCTCGTCGAAGCGATTCAATTAGTGATAAGTAATGGTTTGGGTCTACTGGGGATTTCCGCTCCCCAGAGGATGTGAACTAAAAGATAGTCTGTTCGTAGCGCTCCTCACAAACTATCTTTTAGTAATGGTAGGTGTGTATATTTTGGAATGGTTGGGAGGTGGAGGATGAGAAGAAAAATTTTGCTTTTGCTACTGGGTGCTGTGGTCATTGGATTTGTTTTTTTGCTCTCGGCAAAATTACAGATGAAAAAGGAGGGGATTATGAGAATTAAATGGCTTGGGCATGCCAGCTTTTTAGTAGAAGCAGAGGATGGAACAAAGGTCATTACTGATCCATTTGATGAGTCTATAGGATACAGCATTCCTAAAGAGAAGCCGGATGTGGTTACTGTTAGTCATAGCCATTTTGACCATAATGCAGTGGACTTGCTTCAGGGTGACCCTGAGGTGGTGAAGGATGTGGGAGAGCAGGAGGTTAAGGGGATAATCTTTAAAGGCATCAAAAGTTTCCACGATAAAAGCAAAGGCGCTCAGAGAGGGACCAACACTATTTTCGTTTTTGCTATTGATGGGGTGAGGTTTTGCCATCTGGGAGACCTGGGGCACCTCTTAAGTAGTGACCAACAGAAAGAGATAGGAGAAGTGGATGTTCTGTTTATTCCTGTGGGAGGCACTTTTACAATAGATGGTCGGGAGGCACGAGAAGTTTCCCGACAATTGAATCCCAGATTGATTATTCCTATGCATTATAGAACAGAAGCTTGCAGTATTGGTATCGATTCCTGTGAGGAATTCCTGAAAGGGTTTACGAAAGTAGAAAAAAGAGCGGAATGGCAAGGAAATAAAGAATCCCTGCCTTCTGAACAGACAGTTTTAGTCCTGGAATATGCCAGGTAGATTGGCTTATTTCTTCTGATTAATTAAGGCTTTGGATAATATTCTTGACAGGCTATATAAAATATGGTATAAAAAACGAGTTAATCTAATAAGTAAATATTAATTGATCCATGCCACTGCAGTTATCTAGGCTATTTAGGAGTTGTTCCTCTAAATAGTATTCCTATGTATGAGTGATGAAGAAAGTAATTGGGCCGAGCATCACAGTGGCGGGACAAGTAGAGAGGAGGTGAGTAAGGGTGAATCAAGTTCAGCTAATAGAGAGTGTGGCAAAGGTAGGAAAGATTAAGAAGGCTGCGGCTGGAAGGGCTATAAAGGCTATGGTAACGAACATTGTGGACTCTTTGAAGTCTGAAGGCCGAGTAATTATTGCTGGTTTAGGCACATTCAGAGTGAAGTCGACTAAGCCGAGGACAGGAAGAAATCCAAAGACTGGGGAGACTATCCAAATCGCTGCTGGCAAGAGGGTATTATTTAAACCCAGTCTCAGCTTGAAGAAAACACTGAAATCGTAAGGTGGAAACATCGCTCTGTTTTTTAGCCTGTTAGAAGGCCCTGTCCTTCAATAGAGATAGTGTAGGAAAAAAGGTTTACCCCCACACCAATTATATTAATTCTGTATTATCATAATTGGTGTGGGGGTAAGCCGTGTACAGATTTGTACACATTTTAGAGAACGGATGTCTGAAAATGGAGATGGATAAAGTTTGAAGCATCCTGATTTTCAATCGGGATGTGGATTAGGGAGTTTGAAGGAAACAATCCGGTTTCCCTCAAGGGGTCGTTGGAGCGCCCCGGAGGACAGAGAAGTAAATGTCCGGTGGACATTTTGGAGCGCCAGAGGGGCAAAGCCCCTATGGAAGTAACCCCGAAGGGGTTATCTTGTATTAGTGGTATTCTTCTATGCGCTGTGCTGAAAAACTGAACAAATTACCTCCGTATCTTTTTGGTGTAATAAATGCCCTTAAACAGGAGGCTTACGCTAAGAAGCTGGATGTTATCGATTTGGGTATGGGTAACCCTGATATGGCTACCCCATCCCATATCGTAGAGAGGCTTTGTGAGACAATAAAAAACCATCCACGCACCCATCGTTATCCACAGGCCAAAGGGATGCCCAAGTTTAGAAAAACAGTTACCGATTGGTATTGGAAAAAGTTCAAGGTAAAATTAGACCCGGAAAGCGAAGTTCTGGCTCTGATTGGTTCAAAAGAGGGAATTGGGCATATGTGTATGGCTTATCTTGACCCTGGTGACCTCGTCTTGGTGCCCAATCCGGCATATCCTATCCACCGCAATGGGGTGATTTTAGCTGGTGGAAAAGTCTATGATATACCCATTCTTCCTGAAAAAAATTATTTGCCAGAGCTGGAAAAGATTCCATCCAAAGTTGCCAAACAGGCAAAGCTGATGTTTCTAAGCTATCCCAATAACCCTACCACAGCGGTAGTGGAGGATATCTCTTTTTTCAAAGAGGTGGTGGCTTTTGCCAAGAAGTATGACATCATTGTCTGCCATGACTTTGCCTACTCGGAAATAACATTTGATGGATTTAAACCTCCCTCCTTCCTTCAAACACCTGGAGCAAAAGATGTGGGATTGGAGTTTCACTCCTTTTCTAAGACTTACAATATGGCTGGGTGGAGGCTGGGATTCTGCGCGGGTAATAGAGAGCTCTTGAGATCTCTGGAAAGATTGAAGAGTTATCTCGATTTTGGAGTATTTACTGCCATTCAGCTGGCAGGCGTTTTGGCTTTGAGTGCTTCTCAGAAATGCGTACAGGATTCTGTGGCTGAGTATCAAAGAAGGCGGGACAAGTTTGTGGATGGTCTGAATAGAATCGGTTGGAAAGTAGAAAAACCGAAAGCCACTATGTATCTCTGGGCCAAGTTGCCAGAGAAATTTGAAGGTATGTCTTCTCTCCAATTTGCTAAATTGTTAATAGAAAGAACAGGGATAGCGGTCGCTCCTGGGATTGGCTTTGGTAGTTATGGGGAAGGCTTTGTGCGTATGGCATTGGTTACGCACTATAACAGATTTCACGATGCCTTATTACGACTGAAGAAGTTTTTGAAGGAAGGTCCACCGCGAACGGGTGGTGGTAGGGTGTTAGAAGGTAGGGAAAGTTTATGAAGAGGAAAGTAAATTTAGGTCTTATAGGATTAGGCACGGTAGGTGCAGGTGTAATCGAGCTTTTGCAAAGGAATAGTCTAATTATTAAACAGAAGGTGGGAACAGAAGTCTCTATAAGAGCTATCTGCGATAAAGACCCAGCTCGGCTTAGGTTGGCCCAGCGGATGAAAATTAGAAATGGTATTATAACCAAAGATTTTAACCAAATCCTGAACAATCCAGAGATAGATATTATCGTAGAACTAATTGGAGGATATGAACCAGCGAGAAAGATACTACTTGCTTCTATAAAGAAAGGAAAACATGTGGTTACCGCCAACAAGGCACTCTTGGCCAGGGACTGGGCAAAGGTATTTTCAGAAGCCCGAAAACATAAAGTATTGGTCTATTTTGAAGCGAGTGTAGGTGCGGGAATTCCTGTAATTCAGGCATTGAACGAAGGACTATCGGCTAATAAAATTAAGGTAATTCTGGGTATCCTTAATGGGACAAC
>DAOVHK010000041.1 GCA_030671905.1 Clostridia bacterium
GTCGCGACGGCGACCCTTTCTCTCTATTATATCCGAAAAAGTGACAGGTACTATTTCTTAGCTCGACATTTAGTGGGTTCCCTGCCCGAAGGTCCCGAACAATTACTGCAAGAGACACATTCAGCTTTTCTAAGGTCTCCTCTTCTAATTCTATTGGGTAGGTCTGGTTCTCTAATAAGAGGCCTGGAAAGACCTATGAGGTCAGCCGTTCCTTCCTCCAATATTTTTCTCATAGTCTCAGGCTTCTTCAGTCCGCCTACTAAAATGGTAGGGACACGAGTTACTTTCTTTACCATTTCTGAATAAGGTCTAAAATACGCTTCTCTCCTCATCCATCCCAGGTCTTTTCTACCTTTCCTGTACCTGCTTCCAGCAAGTCCGCCAGAAAGTTCAATCGCGTCGATGCCGAGTTCGGAGAGTTTTTTAGCCACTTCACAAGCCTCGCTCACGGTAAGTCCGCCTTCAATGAAATCTCCTGCTGGAATCTTTGCCAAAACAGGATAATCTTTCCCAACAGTTTTTCTGATACGGCTATAGACCTCCAAAAGAAAACGCATTCTATTATCGAAGCTCCCTCCCCAGGAATCTTCTCTCTTATTGGTTACAGGGGAAAGGAACTGATTTATAAGGTATCCGTGAACAGAGTGAATCTCGACACCATCAAACCCTGCATTCTTCACTCTGCGAGCAGCCTGAGCAAAAAGGTCTATTACTTCTTCAATCTCTTCCGGGTTCATTCCTCTGGAAATAATTCTCATCGGTTCATATTCTACTGTTGAAGGTCCTATGGGAGTCTCCTCTCCCACATCTTTATCCCGCATCCCACCACAATGGTTAATTTGTATTACTATCTTTGTTTTGAGTTTATGAACTTCATTAACCAATTTTTTGAGGGCTGGGATTAAACCGTCATTATGGATACCTGTCATCCTACGGTCAGCTTTTCCCAGAGGATGTATGTAGCTATGTCCTGTTATTATAAGTCCTGCCCCTCCCCGGGCAAGCCTCTTATAGAGGTTCACCATTTCCTGAGTAAACCCTCCATTTGGTGAGGCCATTCTCTCTGCAGTTGCCGTTCTTACGAACCTATTTTCCAAAAGCATGCTATTTATTCTTATTGGTTTAAACAGAGTATCCAAATTCTTATCCCCGATAGTGCAAGAGAATCAGTAATCTCTTCATCTAAGATAATACTTTTTATAAAAGATGGTATCATATATAATGTCCTCTATCAAGAGAAAAATTTGTTGCATCCTTCAAACGCAAACTAAAGTTTGCGACTACCGGATTTGATTTTTCAATAATATCTTTCGCGGCAATGGAGGGAAGTTCAGGAAAGTAAAAAAGGTTGGTCCTAGAGTTTTTCTCTCAATATCTATTCATATCTCAATGCATCGATTGGGTTCAATAAGGATGCTTTCCTGGCTGGCCACAAACCAAAGAAAAGTCCTATTCCAGCAGAAAAAAGGAAGGCAAGAAGAATTGCACCCGGAGAAACTTTTGTTGACCATCCGGCAAATTTTGCAAGTCCACCAGATATAGCCGCGCCAAACAAAATTCCCAATATTCCGCCAACAAGACATATCGCTATTGCCTCGATTATGAACTGTGAAAGTATATCCTTATTGTTTGCCCCGATTGCTTTCCTTAGCCCAATTTCCCTTGTCCTTTCCGTTACTGAAACAAGCATTATATTCATAATTCCAATTCCACCAACCAGAAGGCTGATAAAAGCAATGGAACCAAGAAGCCAGGCAAAGGTCTTTACCATTGAGGAAACGGCTTCCTGAATTTCAGCCATATTTCTAACTTCAATTGTGTCCTCTCTATCAGGAGGAATATTATGTCTACGGATAATCAATTTTTTTATCTCCCCCTGCACCTTTTCCATTTCTTTTTCATCTTCCACCTCAACATCAATGTAATCAACATATTTTTTACCTAAAACACGGTACATTGCCGTATTTAATGGAAGTATAATTTCGTCATCCCTGTCTCTCCAGCCAGTGGCCCCCTTTTCCTGCAGAATTCCGATTACTCTAAAGTTTATTCGATTTATTTTTACATATTCTCCGATTGGATTTTCATCTTCAAAAAGTTCCCGCACAACAGTTTTTCCCAGGAGGGCAACTCTTGAGCGGGTAATCATTTCCACATCATTGAAAAATCTGCCCTCCTCGGCTTGAGAAGCCCGGATAAAGGGGTACTCCGGGGTTACACCTGTAATTCTTGTGTTCCAGTTTTTGTTTCCATAAACCACCTGCCCTCCACCGGAAACAGCGGAATTAACCCTTTTAACATATGGGATTTTTTTTATTTCCTCGGTATCTTCAATCGTAAGCCTGGTAACGCTTCCTGGCTCAAGGTGAATTCCCCCCATTCTGTGCCTAGCGGGACGAACTGAAAGAAGATTTGAGCCAAGTGAGGCAAGACGTTTTTTAATATCCTCTCTCGCGCCAGTACCCAGGGCAAGCATTGCAATTACTGCTGCCACACCAACAAGAATCCCTAAAATGGAAAGAAAAGAACGAGACTTATTGGAAAGGAGAGCTCTCATTGCTTGAGAAAAATAATTTTTCAGTCGAAAAAAATCAAAGCGGTGAATCTTTAAATCAGGTGGAAGTCCACCCTCGCCTCTCTCTCGGAGAGCAGGTTCGCCTCGCTCCTCACTTATGGTATGGGGTTTACCAGTAAGATATTCGTCAGAAACAATTTTCCCATCAAGAAATCTGATTATTCTTTTCGCCCCTCTTGTCAGTTCCTCCTCATGAGTTACCATAACTACGGTAATTCCAGAATCATTTAAATTTTTGAAGACTTTCAAAAGTTCCTGGGCCGAAGAAGAATCAAGATTCCCTGTTGGTTCATCTGCCAGAATTATCTTAGGATTCTTTATGAGCGCCCTGGCAATTGCCACCCTCTGCTGTTCTCCTCCGGAAAGTTCATTGGGATTATGGTTTATCCTGTCTCCTAATCCCACTGTTCTCAATAAATCTTCAGGGGAAGAAAACTTTCTATTCTTTACGTTCGAAGTATACACCAGTGGAAGAGAAACATTTTCTCTTGCCTTGAGTCTGGGAAGAAGATTAAACAGTTGAAAAACAAAACCGATAAATTCATTGCGAAAAGTAGCAAGTTCTTCCTGAGATAGTATGGAGACGTCTTTCCCCATTAAATGGTAAGACCCCTTGTCAGGTCTATCTAAAAGGCCAAGGATATGTAGTAGTGTTGATTTGCCACTTCCCGAGGGACCCATTATAGCCACAAATTCTCCGGAAGAGATTTTAAGTGAAACGTCCCTTAAGGCAGGGACATCAACTTCTCCAATATGGTATGTTTTGCTGATGTTTTTTAATTCTATCATTTTCGGCGGGAACGCCTCATCCCGGGAAGTCCAAAATATCTCCTTGGAAGTTCCTCCCTTCCCTTTTCACTGGACAAAACTAAATCAGACTCTTCCACACCAGAAACTATCTCCACATTTTTCCCATCTTCAATTCCAGTTTGAACTTCTCTATTTTCAGGCTCCCCAAATTCTGTTTTCAGAAGAACAAATTTCTTCCCTTTTCTTTCTTTAATAACAGTAGCTGGCAAAAGAAGAATGTCCTTCTTTTTACTTATTGTCACATCAATGTTTGCGCTCATCCCCGAGCGAAAAATTCCCAATGTTTTTTCTGGCAAGATGTCTACTTGATATATAGTTACATTATTCACAATCTGAGATTCATAAGCAATGTGTTCAATTTCCCCTTCGATCTTTTTCTCCGGATAGGCATCAAGGACTATTTTTGCTTTCTGTCCGGGTCTTAATTTTCCCATGTCTGTTTCATCAACCTGAGCCTGAACGATTAAATTATCCGCCATAACCAGAATCGGGTCTTGAGATGTTACTGTCTGGCCAGGTTCAACGTTTCTTTTAATGATAAAGCCTGTTAGGGGTGCAACAATCGGTGTAGGCTTATAAACATCCTCCCATTTTTTCGATTCTTCTTTCCCTTTTGCCCTTGCCGCATCAAGGAGAGCCGCCCTTTCAGTCGAACTCATCCAGACAAGAATTTCTCCCTTCCCGATCTTTTCTCCTTCTGTAACCAGAACTTTTTCTACCCTCCCGGAAATGGGTGGCTTAATTTCCAGACGATTTCTCGGTTTTACCACTCCACTCGCAGAGACAATTAAGGAAACTGAACCACGCTGGGGTCTTATTTCTGTATAAACAGTTTCTTTTCTCCCCCGTCTTGAGAGAAAAAACGCTCCCACTATCAACACAATAACAACAATCAATATCCATTTTTTCATTATTCCCCCTCTCCTAAAACTTTCTTCCATTCAGCCCAGGCAACAAATGCATTGAATTTTGCACCAAGCAAAGATTTTTTTGAATTTATAAACTCATTCTCTATTGTGTCCCAATCCTGATAGGAGATAAGACCATTAATATACTTTACTCCGGAAATTTTAGCCCGCTCTTGGGAAGCTATAAAATATTTTTCTTTAACTTTTACATCCCCGACGGCATCAATAAGCCCGTTATATGCTTGTTCAAGTTGGAATAAGATTTCTTGCTTGATTTCCCGGAAATTCTCCTCTGATTTGACTTTATCGGTCTGGGCAATTTTCAAATCATATATTTTCTTTCCTCCAGAAAAAAACGGATAAGAAAGACTCAGGCCAACATTCCATCTCGCTCTTTCCAGAGGCCATTCAGGGCCGCTCCTCGAGGTGCTTCCACTGAAAGAAATCTGGGGATAAAAGGCTCCTCGTACATATCTCAAATTATATTTTGATGAATCAACTCCATACCTGGCCCCTAAATAATCAGGATTTTTTACCAGCAATTCCTGAAATGATAAGATTCCTTCTGGAGGGGCCACCTTAAGTGTTCCGCTTACAGCAATAACTTCAAATTCATCTCTTCCCATTTCTTTTAAAAGTTTCATCTGTTGAGTCTTTAGATTTCGCTTTGCCGAAGATGTCTCATACTCTGCCTGATAGAGATCTGCCTCAGAACGCAAATATGCGCCCTTATCTTCCCTCCCTGCTTCATACCTCAATTTTACCAATTGAGTGTTTTCTCTTCTCCTTTTCAGTATCTCCTGAGAAAGTGAAATCGTCTTTTGAACCCTTAAAACTTGAGCAAAAGCAACCTTCAAATCATATACTGTATCGGAAACAGTCCTTTTAAACTTCGCCTCTTCTCGTTTAAGCTCTGCTCTTTCCTGTTTTAACTTACTTGAATTCTTAAAACCAGAAAATATAGAAAGTTTTCCAGAAATTCCATAATTGAATTCTTCATTTTCACTTCCGCCCTCAGCAAACGATTCAAAACTGGTTATAGAACTTGATTTCTTCCAACCCGCACTTGCCGAAAGCTGGGGCAAGAAATTTGTAAATGCACTTCTGTAGGAAAGTCTTGCCGATTTAAGAGACTGGTGGGCAGAGATTATCCCTGGATTTTTCTTTTTTGCCTCAGAAAGCACATCTTCCCAGACAAGTGCTTTAGCAAAAACAAGGTGCAAATTTACAAGAATGATACCTGCCAGTAATACACCCCGCAGGAAACCCTGCCATAAATGGTGATGCCTTCTTTTAGAAATAATGATTCTCTTCATTCTTCTCTCTTTTTGTGGCCTTCCTTAATTCTCTTCTTTCTTTTTTCTTTAAATTCTTGTTTAAGCTCTTTAAATTTTTCTACTTGCTCAGGTGTGAGTAATCTTTCAATCTGGCGATCATTCTCTTTTTTAATGGACAGGGTCCTTTTTCTCATTTTCTTCATTTCTTTCCGGATTTTTTCCCAACCCTTTTTCATAATTTGAGAGACCTTTTCCTCCTGCTCTTTAGATAATTCTAACTCCTGGCATAACCTTTGCAAACGTTTCTCATGAAATTTTTCTTTCTTGTGTTCTACCATTCTCACCCATTCCTTGCCAATCTTTTCTTTGCCACTTCTCCCTTCTAAACTAGCAACTGCTAAAAAGAGTAAGCTACACACCAACAAACTTTTTAAAATTGTCTTCATTTTCTCAACCTCCTTTCCTCTATCCCAGAGGGCCATAATAGATTTCCAGTAACTCTTCTTCAAAATCCTCCTCTAACTGTGTGTCAATCAGTAAATCTGATATTACCTCAGTTGGTCTCGGATAAAAAAACTTTTTGTAATTTATTAATCCCACTATTAGTAAAAAGAAAATTGAAATTACAAGGATCGATTTCCTAAACACTGGAAAATATGCGCGCCATATCGGTTGTTTTCCTTTATTTTTAATGCGCGCAAACAATCTGGTTTCGAAAAATTCTTGGGGTTCCTTTTTTTCTTTTAAAAGAAATATCCTTTTCGTCTGTTTCAAATATTTTAATTCTCTGGCACACGCAGAACAGGTTTCCAGATGCTCGAGTAATTTTTTCTCTTCATCTTGAGTTATTTCCTGGTCAAGATAAGCAGATAATAATAATCTGAATTTCTTACAGGACATAGCTCATTCCCCCTGTGGATAAAGAAATGATAATTTTTCTTTTAGTTTTTGTCGGGCCCTGAATAGCCATATCTTCACTTTAGCAAGAGAAATCTTCATTATTTGAGAAATCTCCTTATAAGATAAGCCCTCTATTTCTTTCAAAGTTAAAATAATACGATACTTTTCTGGCAAAGAATTCATTGCTTTCTGGATAATATCCTGTAATTCCTTCTGTCTCAACTTTTCGGCAATATCGTTTTCCCTGCTTGCCAAAACATCTTTCAACTTTAATTTCTCTTCCTGGTTAAATTCTATTTCATAAGATATAATCTTATTTTTTCTTCTCCTGAGTTCATCAATACACCTGTTAACTGTAATTCTATAAAGCCAGGTAGAAAAAGAGGACTTCCCTTTAAAACTACCTGCCTTAGTATAAACTTTAAGGAAAACTTCCTGAGCAGTATCATCTGCTTCTTGAGCATTGCCCATAATGGAATAAATTGTATTAAAAACAGTCGTTTTATACTTCCTGACCAGCAATTCAAATGCTTGCTGGTCACCCTTTTTAAATTTAGCAAGGAGTTCGAAATCTTCCTCCATTGAGTTTGCACCTTTTTTCACCTCTACTATTTAGACGAAAGAGGCGAATGAAATGTTACACTTTCCTGTGCTTTTTTATAGCAAAAAGCACAGCGGGATGCTTGAAGCACAAGGGGTATGCTTGTGGTCAAATGGGATGTAAACTTTTGCAGACTGGTGGGCAGAGATTATCCCTGGGTTTTTCTTTTTTGCCTCTGGGAGAACCTCTTTCCAGATAAGTGGCTGGGCAAAAAGATAACTTGAACTTCCAATAATAATAAATAAAAAAATTAACTTTTTCATCAAATATTGCGACCAGAGATTTCTTTAAGAACCCCTAATTCAACGAGACAGTCGAGGATAATATCACATTCATCTTAAGTTAACAATGTCCTACAACTTATCTACTATTTTCGAAAATGCCTGGACAACCTGAGGGTCAAATTGAGTTCCTGAGTTTTTCTTAATCTCTTTAATCGCCCCTTGTTTAGTAAGAGGTTTTTCCCGATAAGGTCGCTCAGAAATCATTGCATCAAAAGCATCTGCCAGCGCCATTATCCTTGCACCTAAGTGAATTGATTCTCCTTTTAATCCATAAGGGTAACCTTTGCCATCATATCTCTCATGATGCCGCTGAATTAATTTAATAGCCCCTTTTAAGAACGTCAATGGTTCTAAAATCTCCGCGCCTTTTAACGAATGAAGTCTCACTTCTTTCCATTCTTGAGAAGTTAATTTTCCTGGTTTAGTCAAAACATAATCATGAATGCCAATCTTACCCAAATCATGAAGCTCACAGGCTTGCTTTATTTCATCGATCTCTTTGGCTGATAATTTCATTTGCTGAGCAATCATTACCGCGTATTTAGTCACATTTTTTGAGTGGCTATGAGTATAGTGATCTCGGGCATCAATTGCTTGAGCCAAAGCTTTGATTGTGCGTAGATAAGTTACTTGTAATTCTTCATAAAGGTTTTTTAAATCTTTGGTCCTTTGTTCAACCTTATCTTCCAATTCTTTATTCATCTTCTCGATTATTTCATTGTGTTTTTCTTTTTCTTTCTCCAATCGGTAAATCTTCAAATTTCGCTCTACACTATGCAAAAACTGTTCCCTCTCAAAGGGCTTGTAGATATAATCATCTACCCCTAGTCTTAACGCCCTTAGGGGAGCTTGTTCATCGGCATAGCCGGTTATTATGATAACTAAACTCTTTGTCCCAGGCCTAATCCCCTTTATCTTCGCTACTGCCTCTATACCATCCATGCCCCCAGGTAGTTTAACATCAGCAATGATAAGCTCAAAGAAGGTTCCTTTCGCTGCCTTAATGGCCTGGTGTCCATTGCTGACACTAGTCACCAGATAGCCCTCATTCTCTAACATAAGAGTCAGAATCCTGCGGAAAGACTCATCGTCCTCTATCACTAAAATGTGTTCTTTCATTTATTATTCACCTCTCTTTTTTATGGGCAACTCTATCCTCATTGTTGTACCCTGGCCAACCTTTGATCTGGCCTCTATCTTACCGCTGTGTCTTTCGATGATTCGCTGGCTGATAGAAAGACCTAAACCAGTACCTCCCCCGATATCTTTAGTGGTAAAGAAGGGGTCGAATATCTTACCTATATCTTCCGGGGCAATCCCACATCCATCATCTTGCACCTCTACAACTAAAGACCTTCCTTCCTGATAGGCCCTAATTCTTATCTTTCCTTGCCTCTTCTTATCATCAAAGGTCTTCTTGATGGCATCCCTGGCATTAAGTATTATGTTTGTGAACACTTGCTTGAGTTCATTGGCATTGCCCTTTATCTCTGGTATCGGGCCATATTCTCTATTGACCTTTATGCCCTCATCGGTAAGCTGACGCTTCAACAAGAGATAACACTCATCAATAACTTGACCTACGCCCACCATCTCAAACTCCGGCCCTGGCAATCTTGAATACTTCAATAACTGTTCTACGATGGCCTTACACCTTAATGAGCTCTCCTTAATCATCTCTAAGTACTCTCTTTGAGAACCGGTAGCTGGTCCTTCTACCATCAGCATTTCCGTATTCGTCAAGATCGTGCCTAAGGGGGTATTTATCTCATGGGCTACTCCTCCAGCCAGCCTCCCTATGGTGGCCATCTTCTCCGATTGAATTAATTGGGCTTGGGTAGCTTTTAACTCTTCGTAGGCCTGGTCTTTCTCTTGATAAGCGATTTCTAACTCCCTCTTCTGCTTTTCCAATATATCAGTGTATCTTGCCCGTGCCTCTGCCTCTGATACCTTACGGGCCATCTCCTTCTCATTCTCTAACAGAATTGCATTCTCTATGGATATCCCCGCCTGGGTGGCTAATGTGTTCAATAAATCTAAGTGCTTTTGGCTAAATAGTCCACTTATTAGTCTGTTATCCAGATAGATTATTCCCAATATCTCCTCTTTCTTGGTAATAAAAGGAACGCATAAGATGGAGCGGAGCTTATATTTGACTACACTGGGTTGCGTCCTTAATTCCTCATCACTGCTGGCATCAGTGATAATCAAAGGCTGGTGAGTCTCTTCTACCCTGGCTATCACTGTCCTGCTAGCTTGGAAGGCCTCACTGTCCAGACTCTCTTTATCAGCATTACGGGCCACCGTTACCACTAGATTACCTTTAGCTGCCTCATCAATCCTTTTGCCTTCAGTTATACCCTGGTACAACATCAAAAATCCCCTCTCTGCCCCCACTACCTCAATGGCCCTATCCATTATCCTCTCTAACAAATCGTCTAAATTTAAGATAGAGCTTAGATATTGACTCACCTTTATTAAGCTCTTCAACTCCTGCTCTAGCCTCAACCTCTTTTGAGCTGTTTCTGGCTCTTCGACTCTCTCCTTTGCCTCTTCTACCTCATAACCCAATAAATCTGCTGTCCTCTTTAAATATAAGTGGGAGTCTATCTGCTTGAATATATCAAAACCTTTTTTAAAATTCTTTCTTGCCTCTTCTTCTCTATTCTCTGCTTTGAAGAAATTACCATATTCATAGTAACCTTTAGCTAATTCAAACCTACGATCTAAGAATTTGGTTTGCTCGATACTCTTGAGGAAATATTTATCTGCCTTTTTTTTATGACCTACCAAGGTCTCATATTTCCCATTAACCCTTAAAGCCCCTCCATAATGGTTTGCCCAGTATTTAGTCTTTTTAAGCGCCTCTTTACAGGCTATTCTTATTCTTTTTAACTCTTGTTTCTGTTCTTTTCTACCTTTTAACTCTAAACTTTCAACTTTAAACTTTTCTAAATATGCTTCGGCTAAGTAGGGATAAAGATAAATTGTATACTCCTTGAGGAAGGTGTTCTCTTTATATAATTTCTTGGCTTTCTCTAAATATTTTATTGCCTCTTCGTAGTTTCTCTTTTCTATTTCTAAATATCCTAAATAAGCATTGGCCGAACAATTGATAAACCAAATTTCTCTCGCTTCGCTTAGAGATGAAGTCTTTTCTCCCCACTTCTTTGCTTTTTCAAAATTTCCTTGTTCAGTGTAGGAAATTAAAGGATATACTTCACTCCTAGTAATTCCAAAATAGTCTCTTATTTTTTCACTAATTTCTAAATATGGAAAAAAGAACTCAAGTACTTTGGTGTAATTACCAAGATAATAATAATCAGCTGCCAACCCATCTAACACAATCCCCAACTCCCATATGTCACCCATCCTCTGAAATTTATCTTGACTTTCCTGGAAAACCTCGATGCTCTTTTGATAATCCCCTTTCCATGAATAGCAATAACCAAACCACTGCAGACACTGTGCTACACCCCATTCATCGTTTAGTTCTTTCCTCATATCTATTGCCTTCTGATGATACTTGATTGCTCTCTTAAATAAAGGTATAGACATACATAAACTGGCATAAGCACCTAAACTCATTCCCAATTCCCTGGATTTGCCAATCTTTGCCTCACTAAGATTAAGCATCCTCAATAGTGAATAAGTAAATTTCCATACATCACTTAAGATATACATCCAAGTTAACGGTAATCGACACCAGATTTCTTGTACATATTTCGGGTCTACTATCTTGCTTTCCTTATGCATGAAAAGCTTAGGGAAAAGGGAATGAAGAATATGAA
>DAOVHK010000184.1 GCA_030671905.1 Clostridia bacterium
AAATTGTTGCAAATCCTCCTGCCTTAGAATTTCCAGCCCTCCCTCCATAAGAGCTTCCGTTTCCTCTATAGATGGACTAACAATGTCTTCTAACTTAATTTCAATCTGGTAAGGAGCCTTCTCCACTTTGACAGTATCTTTAGCTTCACCCTTTATCACCACTTCGGAAAGTCCTTCACTACTCTCTTTTCCTCCTGGTGAAGTATCAGTATCTAACACTTCTTGAGTCGAAGCCGCTGCATAGTTTAAAAATATTAGCGATAAAGTGATTAAAATGAAACATATTTTCTTAATCATTATACTCCTCCTTCAAGTGAAAAATAGAAAGTTAATATTCCCCATTCTTCTTTCCCGTAGATATCTCCTTTTAAAGAAGCAAACTTCCAGTTCCTCAATGCCTCCATTACTAACTTATCTAAAACTGGATAGCCAGAAGTTCTCACTACATAAATATTATCCTTTACCTTTCCGTTAGAAAGGACTACAAAATGTACACTCACCCCTGCTTCAATTCCTCCCTTTTCTGCCCATTCGGGATAAGAGGGGAGTTCTCTATAGAGAACCGTTCGCCGGGAGAGTGGACCTCTAATCTCAAAAATGACTCTTCCTCTCGGTTCTTTTTTTGCAATTTTCTTATCCGCCCCCGAGCGAGAACCGGAACCACCACCAGACCCACGCCCCTCTGCAGGAGCCCGCGAGAAGACCACGCCTTTCCTGAATACCCTCTCCTTTTCTTTCTCTTTGAGGGAACTGCCCTTTGAGCCGGTTCCTGTTCCCATTGACTCTTCTACAGAACCAGCCTCCGAAGCCATTCCTGTTGAGGATTCTCCAGACGCCCCGATTCCAGCTCCGATTCCCTCGCCACCTCTTACTCCTCCAGAAACCGAACCTTCTGCACTTCCTTCATTTTCTTCTTCTCCTGTAAGAACTCCTCCAGAACTCAATCCCCCTCCATACTCTTCCAACCTTCTCGCTTCTTCCTTCTTAGCCATAACTAACAAGTCTACCAGCACTTCTGACCCGGAAAGTTTTCCCTGAGCTTCCTGTTTGACAACACGGAATACTCCTTCACCAAAGTCTACCTTCCCCTCAATATCTTTTAAACTGGGCGCTTGAGTAAGTATCCCCTCTGATGTCTTATCGCCCAAATTTATACCTACAATATCTTCGTCGTCCCTTATTCTCTCCCTGACAACTACCTGGAAAGGAAGGTCTCTTTTAGCAACTTTATACCCTTTATCTTTAAGGTTCTGCAATTTTAACTCCTTAAGTTTTGGTTCCTTGGAAACAACGAGAACACTCTCTTCCCTATAAAGCAATTTTTCTTTAGACTTATCTTTAGGCTTATTTTTCAGAGATAAATCAACTTTTCTGGAAAGAGCCCCTTTCTTATCGACTAAAGTCTTCTCCTGAGAAAGCTGAGAAAGACCTCTAATTTTATCCGCCTCCAGTTTAGAAGGAGCTTTACCAGTAAGCACTGCCTCTTTCCTAGAAGGCACTACTTTCTTACTAAAGAAGTGTTTCAATTTTTCTTTAAAAGTTCGGGGTGGCTTACCGGGAACTCCAACTCGCCCTGCCATTATATCTTCATAGGTAATATACTCAACTTCCACTATAGGAATAAGCCTTTTCGCTTCCCCAGTTCTATATAGACTGAAGTTTACCAGGAAAAGCAAAAGGTGCAAACCTATTGCAATCGTCCAGCAAACAATGTCGTGTTTCATCTCTATATGAACAAGCATGATTTATCTCCCTATAAACGCAGACCAAGGTCTGCTACTCCCTCTACTCTCTCCTCTGTTCTGTGGCTACTGCTATCCTTTTAGCGCCCGCTTTTTTGATAACTATATCGAAAATTTTCTCTACCTCTCCATAGGGAACATCTTTATCTGCACGAATTATCACCAGGGCTTTACTGTTTTCTTTCAGCCTGTATTTAAGTTTAGGAACCAGGTCCTTCCAAGAAATCACCTGCGTGTCTATAGCTACCTTGCCATCCTTTGAATAACTGATGGTTATGTTCTGCTCCTTTGCCTCGATAGTTACTGCCCTTGGTAGATTAACAGGAATACTGGGTATATTGAGAATGGGAGCTGTTATTATAAGTACAATTACCAGAACCAGTGCCACATTAATGATCGGCGCCATATTTATCCCCGCTATAGAATTCTCTTCAACCTGTTTTGTCATTCTCATTGTAAACTCCTTATCCGGGTCTCTTCTTGCCTGTTTCTCTCTTAACTCTCTTCACCAGGGATAATTTTGCTGCTCCGCTCTGCCTGGAAAGGTCCAGAATATGTACCACTTTTCCGTGCGGGACTTCCTTGTCAGCAGTAATCATCACCGCTTTATCCCTCTTATTCTCCAATTCTTTAATCAGCCTTAGTGATAATTCCTCTTCCGAGCCCATCTTCTCAGTATTTAAATATATCGCCTCATTGGTAATGCGTACGAACAGAGGCTTCTCTTTCGCTTTTTCTGCCTGAGTGCTTTTCACTGCCTTAGACGAATGGACTTTGATCATTGACTGCATAATCATTGGCGATATTACCATTAAGATAATAATCAGAGTCAAAGAAACATCGCCTAGAGGAGTAACATTTATCTCTGCCAGTTCCTTCTGGCCTCCCGTTTCAA
>DAOVHK010000009.1 GCA_030671905.1 Clostridia bacterium
AGAATTTGAATCTCTCTTTGGGAATGAATGTACTTTTGATTTCTCCTATGGATATGGCCACGCAGTTGGGAATGATTCCCAGAATGGAGAAGTTTCGGTTAGTGGGGATATTCGACTCAGGATTGTATGAATACGATGCAAACCTTGCCTATATTTTCTTCCCTGTAGCTCAAAAGTTGTTTAACCTGGGAGAAAGAGCTACGGGGCTGGAAGTTAAAATTGATAATATCTTCTTCGCAGGTAAAGTTGCCGCTTCGATTCAAAAAGAACTGGGTTACCCTTATTGGGCGAGGAGCTGGATGGTAACCCATAGGAACCTGTTTGCCGCCTTGAAACTGGAGAAGGTAACGATGTTCATTATTCTGGTTTTGATTGTTCTGGTAGCAGCTTTCAACATTATTTCCACTCTGATGATGATGACTATGGAGAAGACTAAGGATATTGGCATACTTAAAGCAATGGGTGCTGCAAGAAGAAGTGTCCTCAAAATCTTTCTTTTTGAGGGATTGATTATAGGTGTAGTGGGCACACTTATTGGGGCAGTGGTGGGTTATATTGCCTGTCGTCTTTTGGGAAAATACCAATTCATAAAATTGCCTCAGGATGTCTACTATATAAGTAGTTTACCAGTGCATATACAGAGAAGTGATTTCATATATATTATTTTAGGAGTGATATTGATATCTTTGATGGCGGCAATTTACCCTGCCTATAAGGCATCTCGCCTGGATCCTTGCGAGGCGATTAGATACGGGTGAGGGGAAGGCTAAAGAGTGCATAACCAGAGACCGTTCTTAGAAGCTAAAAATCTGAACAAGAGTTATTACCAGGATGAAATTGAGGTTAGAGCACTTGCGGAAATTAATCTAAAGATAATGGAGAAGGAAGTAGTGGCGATTTTTGGTCCCTCGGGTGCTGGAAAGAGCACTTTGCTTCACATTCTTGGTGCCTTAGATCGTCCAACCAAGGGGGAGGTTATTTTTCAAGATAGTAATATTACTACCTTATCCGATAATGAACTTGCCCGGTTGCGAAACAGAGAGGTTGGTTTTATTTTTCAGTTTCACCATCTTCTGCCTGAGTTTACTGCACTGGAAAATGTGATGATGCCTCTCCTGATAGCTCAAAGCTCTTCTGGTAAGGGTAGGGTCAGTAGTTTTCCCTCGCGGAAAATGAAACAGATAAGGGAAAAAATCGAAGAGGAATCTTTAAGAATCTTGACTGAGGTGGGTTTAAAAGATAGAATAAATCACAGCCCATCCGAGTTATCAGTAGGTGAGCAGCAGCGAGTAGCTGTAGCGCGGGCGTTAATCAATAGTCCCCAAGCAATTTTAGCTGACGAACCAACGGGAAATCTGGATAGAAAGACAGGAGACTCGGTCTTTGAGCTCCTTTTAGAACTGAATCAGGAAAAGGGAAAGGTATTAGTAATTGTTACCCATAATGAGGTGTTGGTGGAGAGGATAGCGAGTTTACGCTCTGGAAAAATTATCCATTTACGCGATGGCAAAATAATAAGTTAAAATACTCAAGGAGGTTTAATGGCACAGAAAATCTATCTGAATGGCAAATTGGTTCCTCGAGAAGATGCCAGGATTTCTGTTTTCGACCATGGACTGCTATACGGAGATGGGGTCTTTGAGGGAATTCGAGCATACGATGGTCATGTATTTAGATTATCTCAACACCTGGACCGCCTCTACGATTCAGCCAGAGCAATTACACTTAAAATTCCTTTGACCAAGAAAGAGATGGAAAAAGCTGTAATTCAGACTTTAAAAGCAAATAGTTTAAAAAACGGTTATATCCGCTTGGTGGTGACCAGGGGAGAGGGTGATCTGGGTCTTGACCCCAGGAATTGTGGAAAGCCGGTAGTGTTCATTATAGCGGATAAAATCGAGCTTTATCCTGAAGAGTGGTATAAGAAAGGTTTAGAATTGGTTATTGTGGCTACAAAGAGAAATATTCCTGAAGCAATAGATCCAGGGATAAAATCGCTGAATTATCTGAATAACATTTTAGCGAAGATTGAAGCAAGCTTGCAAAATATGCCTGAGGCTGTAATGCTTAACAGAGAGGGCTATGTTGCAGAATGTACTGGAGATAATATCTTCATTGTGGAAGAGAATGTGTTAATTACTCCTCCTTTTTATGTGGGTATACTTGCCGGTATCACCCGTCAAGCAGTAATGGAACTGGCAAGAGAGAAATTGGGTCTTCTGGTGAGGGAGGAAGCGTTTACCCGATTCCATCTGTACAATGCAGATGAGTGTTTCTTGACTGGCACAGCTGCGGAAGTGATTCCTGTAGTTAAGATTGATGGTCGAAAGATAGCGGAGGGAAAACCAGGAAAGATTACCGCAAGACTCATCAAGGAATTTCGGGATTTAACGAAAAAAGAAGGTACGAAGATATAATAGACAGTGGACCGGCATCGTAAACAGTGCCCGACCAGGTTAGGAGATAGATTATGCTTTGTGATGAGTGTAAAAAGAACGAGGCTATGATACATTTTACTCAAATTCTCAATAATAAAGTAACTAAATTTCATCTCTGCCAGGAGTGTGCTAAAGAAAAGGGAGTGGTGTTCCCTTCTCTGGATGAGGCTCTTTTCGAAGGTCCGCATCTTGCTTTAGCTTCCCTTTTGGCTGGACTTAGTGATATTGGCGTTCCCTATGCTCTGGAGAAGCCAAAAGTAGTCAGAAAGTGCCCCAATTGTAAGGCAACCTACGACGATTTCAGGGAATCGGGCAGGTTGGGCTGTTCCGAATGTTATCGAACTTTTAAGAAAGAGCTTCTGCCCCTGTTGAGAAGGCTCCACGGTTCAGTCCAACACACAGGCAAAGTTCCCCTGCAAAAAGTCAGAGTAGGCAAAAAAGGTAAAGAGATAATGGAACTGCGCAGAGAATTACAGAAGGTAATAGAGAAAGAGGAATATGAAAAGGCAGCAGTAATAAGGGATAGGATAAAAGAATTAGAAAAGAAAAAATAATGCAACTGCAAAATATGCTCAAACAAAAAATCGGGTGGTTAGAAAGTAAAGGGAAATCTCCGGGAATTGCAATTTCTTCACGGGTCAGGCTGGCGCGAAATTTGAACAGAGTCCCCTTTCCTCAGAAGGCTTCCAGGGAAGAGCAGGAAGGGTCTTTTGAGAAAATTAAGAGTGCTTGTGAAGAGATTGCATATTTTAAGGGAGCTCCCATCCTCAATTTGCAAGAGTTCGACAGGGTGGATAGGCAGTTTTTGTTAGAAAGGCATTTGATTAGTTATGAGCATTCTCGAGGAGATGGGGTCAGGGGATTAGTTATCGGGTATAGAGAACTTCTCAGCCTGATGATAAACGAGGAAGACCACCTGCGGCTTCAGGGAATACAATCGGGGTTAGAGCTACAGCAGGCCTGGGATATTTTGAAGCAAATCGATGAACAGATGGATAAGAAACTCGATTATGCCTTCTCTCCTGAGATAGGCTATCTGACTGCCTGCCCGACGAATACAGGAACAGGGATGAGGGCTTCTGTGTTGATGCACTTGCCTGCTTTGGTAATGAATGAAGAGATAAATAAGGTGTTGCAGGCGTTAAACAAGATTGGAATGGTCGCTCGAGGACTTTATGGAGAAGGAACTAAGGTGATGGGGGACCTGTTCCAGATTTCCAACCAGGTTACTTTAGGTCCTAATGAAGAGGGAATAATTGATAATTTGGAAAGAGTCGTAAAACAAGTTATCAATTACGAAATCAAAGGAAGGAAAACTCTGTTTAAAGAAAGTAAAGAAAAGGTAATGGATGTGGTCTATCGTGCTTATGGAGTCCTGGTTAATGCCCGGCAGATAAGTTTTGCGGAGACGATGGAGTTTCTATCAAAAGTGAGATTGGGCATATATTTTGACATGGGCTTAGATACTAAATTGGATATATTGAATGAGCTCACTATTTTGACTCAACCGGCTCATTTACAGGAGTCGGTGGGCAAGGAGCTCGCGCCATCTAAACGGGATTTCATCCGCGCAGAGATGATTAGAGAAAAATTGAAAAGTGGAAAATAATTCCCCTCACCTTGGGAAAAAGGTGCCGGAAAAAGGTGTCTATCACCTTTTTGGAAGGAGGTAAGTTAAATGTTAAATAGATTTACTCAAAGGGCGCAGAAAGCTATTCTTTTAGCCCAGCGGGAGGCAAAGAGACTGAATCACGATTATCTGGGCACTGAACATATCCTTTTAGGACTAATAGTCTTGGGAGAAGGTGTTGCTGCACAGGTGCTACAGGATTTGGGGATCGATTTGAAAAAGGTGAGAAGAGAAGTGGAAAAGATGGTAGGAACTGGAGACAACATTCTCCTGGTAGGAGAGGTGCCTTTTACCCCGAGGGCAAAAAAGGTTCTGGAATTGGCTGTCCAGGAAGCACAGGATATGGGTCACAATTATGTGGGGACAGAACATCTACTCTTAGGACTAATCCGGGAAGAAGAAGGGGTGGCAGCTAAGGTTTTAGAGGGTCTGGGAGCAAGTTTAGAATTGGTAAGAGGGCAAATTATAAATCTCCTGGGTGAAACTACTGCTCATGGAGTGCCCGGTAAAGAGAAGAGGAGAACTAAGACTCCTACACTGGATGCTTATGGACGGGATTTAACGAGATTTGCCAGTGAAGGGAAGCTCGATCCAGTAATTGGCAGGGGGACGGAGATCCAAAGATTAATCCAGATACTTTGCCGGCGCACCAAAAATAATCCAGTGATGATTGGCGATCCTGGCGTGGGTAAAACTGCTATCGTTGAGGGACTGGCACAGAAAATCTCTGACAAGAATGTACCGGAAATTCTATTGAATAAGAGAGTATTGATTCTCGATTTGGCTGGAGTTGTAGCCGGCACTAAATACCGTGGCGAATTTGAACAGAGACTAAAGCAAATAATAGATGAGATTCGCCGGTCTGAGGGCAACGTAATTCTGTTCATTGATGAACTTCATACGGTGGTGGGAGCAGGGGCTGCTGAAGGGGCAATAGATGCCTCCAATATGTTGAAACCAGCACTGGCAAGAGGAGAACTGCAATGTATCGGCGCTACTACTCTGGATGAGTATCGTAAACACGTCGAGCACGACGCTGCTCTGGCAAGACGTTTTCAACCGGTGACCATCGACCCTCCCACGGTGGAGGAGACCATTGACATTTTGAAAGGATTAAGGGATAGATACGAAGCCCACCATAGAGTTAAGATAACTGACGAATCTCTCCATGCTGCGGCTACATTATCTCAAAGGTTCATTTCCAATCGCTTTCTGCCAGACAAGGCAATCGACTTAATTGATGAGGCTGGCTCACGAGTAAGGCTTCAGACTACCACAAAACCTCCCGACTTAAAAGAAATTGAGAGAAAATTAGAATCTGTAAATAAGGAGAAGAAGGCAGCCATTGCTTCCCAGGAGTTTGAAAAAGCTGCCAGGTTGCGCGATGAAGAGAAAAAGATTGAACAGGAACTGCAACAGACAAAAAAGTCTTGGGAGCAGAGAAAGAATAAGACGGAAGGGACTGTAGTAGAAGAAGATATTGCTCACATTGTCTCTGAATGGACGGGGATTCCTGTGATTAAGTTGACTGAAAAGGAAACGGAAAAACTCCTACACATGGAAGAGGCTTTACACAAACGAGTTATTGCTCAGGACGAGGCAATAAAGGTTATTTCTCAAGCAGTGCGTCGTTCTCGAACAGGATTGAAAGATATTGCTCGTCCCACCGGTTCGTTCATCTTCCTCGGGCCCACTGGGGTAGGAAAGACTGAATTGGCCAGAGCCTTGGCTGAGTTTATGTTTGGTAATGAGGAATCGATGGTGAGGTTGGATATGTCCGAGTATATGGAGAAGTTCAATGTTTCCAGGCTTGTCGGGGCTCCTCCAGGATATGTGGGTTATGAGGAAGGTGGTCAGCTTACGGAAAAGGTTCGCAGGAAGCCCTATTCGGTGGTACTTCTGGATGAGATTGAGAAAGCTCATCCGGATGTGTTCAATATATTACTGCAAATTTTCGATTCCGGGCAGTTAACCGATAGCTTGGGGCATAAGGTAGATTTTAAGAATACTGTAATCATTATGACTTCGAATATTGGAGCCAGAGAGATAACCGGGGGTAAGACCTTGGGATTTTTGACTACTCAGGAAGTGGAACAGAGTTACAAGGGTATGAAGAAGAAAATTCTGGATGAGATGAAGAAAGTCTTTCGTCCGGAATTTCTGAATCGAATAGATGAAGCTATAGTTTTTCATCCACTGAGCAAAGAAGACGTGAGAAGTATTGTCGATTTAATGCTTGAAAAAGTAACTCAGAGATTATCAGAGCAAGAGCTCACTCTTAAAGTTACTGATGGGGCTAAAGACTTTCTTGTGGAAAAGGGTTTTGACCCCCAGTTTGGTGCACGTCCTCTCAGGAGAGCAATTCAGAGATACCTTGAGGATCCCCTGGTTCAAGAAATCTTAGCTAAGAAAATAAAACCCCAGGCAAAGATTACTGCCGATGTTCAGGATGGCAAAATAGTATTTAAACTTCTGTAGGCACAGATTTTCCCATTGAAAATCGGGATGCATATTCCTCCGATCCTATCGGGGGTTTTTCTTCCATAAAAACCTGCCTTTTTGAAGAATTCCCGTCTTTTCTTTCCAGAGTGTATCCCATTTTTTGCTTGCAATTTGAGGCTGAAAGGTATATAATAATCAACTTATGGAGAACGGATGAAAAAAGGAATTTTGAGAATAACTATTATTTTTATTGGTCTTTTCGTTGTGGCTCTGGGATTTTTATACTTAACCAGGACTACAAGGACTTTGTCCAGAATAATGAAAACTTATGTGGAAGTTGAGCTAAAGAAAGCTTTCCATAGAGAAGTTACTGTGGGCAAAATTAGTACGAATATTGTTAATCGCATTACCTTACAGAATGTTGCTATAGCCAGTGAGAGGAGAGTGTCAGAGGGGGCAGTTTTAGTCTGTGAGAAAGTTACCATTAAGTATAATCCCCTTCTTATTTTGCTCAGGAAACGAAATCTGGGAAAGAGTATAGGAAAAATTGTTCTCAAATCTCCCCGTCTCCTGTTGACTAATCGCAGGGGTAAGTGGAATTTCGTGCTTCCCGCAACGTTCCAGAAAGAATCGGCTATTCCTACACTTCCCCATATTGTAGTTGTGGGCGGAAAGGTCACAATTGAAGATGTGGAAGAAAAAGTTAGAAAGATTGAGATAGGAGATGTTTCTGGTAGTCTTACTACAAGGGATAGAATCTACCGGGTACCATGGCAAGAAAGGTCACAGCGTGAGGAAAAGTTACGTTCACAAATCCATTTTAATTTTTCCGGCAGAAGCAACCAGAGCAGGAATGATAAGATAAGATTGAAAGGCACATATTCTAAGGAGAAAAAGGAATTAAGCATTAATTTAAATATTTTCAATTTAGACCTGGCAAATTTGAGTAACTTCTTTCTGTCCAGTCCAGACTTTAGAATATTAACGGGCAAAGGAAATCTCTCTCTAGATTTGAACACAACGCTCAATGAGGAAAATTATAACAGCATTATTGGTATAGCGACATCTATGAGTGGAGAGCAAAAGAGGTTTAAGGATTTTGCCCAAATTCTCTCCTTTTCTGGTGAATTGGCCCTTGCGAAAGTATCCTGCCGGTGGTTATCTCACACAGTGAAAAACATCAGAGGAAGGGTCGCTTTTGACAATCACAGAATTGGTAGTCAGGAAATATTTCTGCAATATGGAGGGGCGGAAATCAAACTTAGCGGTGGCCTGGAGCGATACCTTTCCCAGCCTGCTCTGGGAGTTAACCTTTCAGCCAATTTCGGGCTTTCTCGCCTTCCGGAAATTGTCAAAATCGATGAGTTGAAGAAAATCCTTCCTTTAGACGGTTTAGCGAAAGTATCTGTGGATATATCGGGAAGTTTATCCAGTCCTAAGTTAAAAGGCTGGTTCCTTCTTCCCCAGGGTAAAATAGCGGGTCGGCCGGTTGAGGAATTCCAGGGTCAATTCATCTATCAAAACAAGATAGTAAGAATAATAAACCTGCAAGGCAGAATTTACGAGGGGACTGTGGTCTTTTCCGGGAAGATAGATATTGACCAACCCTATGTGGATTTAGATTTTGTTTTACGTAGTATCGACCTGGGAAATCTCCTTTCGCCATATTGGTCAGATAAGGCAAAGGGCAAAGGCTCTCTTTCCGGTGATATTTTCGGTAAACCCTTGGGATTACAGGCTAACGGAGAGATAAACTTAACAGAAGTGAAATTTTTAGGAACCAATTTAGAGTCTATTTCAGGAATTTTCAATTATGCAAACAGAGAACTGGAAATAGAAGCCAATACTAGCGAAGATAACTATAAGTTAAATACTACTCTCTTGTTGGGCAGGGAGAATATAAGGATTTCCCGATTAGAGATTTCTGCTCCTGAGCGCGCTGGGATAGCTTTGGCTGGTGAGATTGGACTTCTTGGGGACAAGAAATTGCAGTTAACAGTTGTAAACTCCTATGTGGAAACTGGATATCTACCCTGGCTTACCTGGCAAACCGATAGATTTTCCGGACGAGTTAATTTCTTGGGTAAAATTGGAGGAACAATCGAATCCCCCGAGGTTTCCGGAAAATTGTGGTCCACTGGTTTAAAAATAATGGAGGGAGAGATAAAATTTGACTCTGGGGTCGATTACCGGGAGAAGATTTTGAAAGTCACTTCCTTTAAACTTAACAATGTCTACTCTGCAAACTTAATTGTCAACTTCGCTGGAGAGATACCCGTGGTAAGAGGTTCCGTAGAATCCACAGATGGCGACTTGAAGTTAATCTCCACTCTATTTTCTGGTAAGGCTGGCAAGATGAGAGAAATAGCAGGTACTCTTCGGGGCAAAATCGGTTTTTCAAACCTCTCCTTGAGTGACTCTTGGTGGGAGAATGTTAAAGCTAAAGGAGCAGTTGCCATCGTCCAGCCCAAGGTTGGCCGGATCTCTTTTGACGAATTAGCTTTTGGATTTAACATAACCGAGCAGGGATTGAGTGTAGATAGATTTCGCTTTTCCAGGGAGACGGGGGAGGTAACAGGTTCTGCCCGGATGGGAATGAGAAAGGGTAAGCAGAATACAATAAATATAGATACCGAATGGCGAGATTATCCAGTAAATTTTTCTTTTTGGGAACAGGTTAAAGCAGATGCAAATTCTAAAAAGACGGCTATATCTGGGAGAAGATTAGGGGAGAATAGAGTCAGCGGCAGTCTCAATTTTATAGGGAAATTGGCCTGGAAAAAGGACTGGCGAATTCGTGGTTCCTTTTCCGGCAAAGATTTTAAATATAACGGAGAACCGTTAGAACCAATCGGTGCGCACCTGTCTCTGAATAAAAAACTTGTCCGTCTTTCTTCTTTCCATTGTGGGAATGATTTGAAAGGTGAGTTCACCATTGAGGTAGGTAAACAGAAGACCATAAGCGGCGGCATAGAAGTGGATACCGTGAAAGTTCCCCATTTTCTCCGTTTGATATTTGGAACTGAGGAAGAGAAAACTTTTGTTGATAAGATTAGAGGAAGTTTACATAGTAAGATAGTTTTTAAAGGCCTTTTGGAAAATCCTCAAATTAATGGCTATGTAGACATCAAACAGGGAGTCTTTTCTACTACAAATTTCCTGTTTAAGTCAACATTTAATTATAATGGAAGAGAAATCAATTTAGAATCAGCAGAACTGAAATTTGCTCCCGGGGGCAGAGTTTTGGCTAAGGGTAAGATAGATTTAAACAAACTTGAGCCTCTGGAAATTGATGTTGCCTTGGAATACCTCCAGTTGAGTAAAGTGCAAAGTTTATTTTATGAAAGAAATTTGAACACTTTTGGGGAGGTTAATGGGAATCTCAATCTCCGTGGTACTTTCGCTCGACCTCACTTAAAAGTGGAATTAGAATCGGAAAATAGTGGAATAAATAGTTTTCATGTGGATACCGTTAAGACAGACTTTAGGGTGGAGAAGGTTATTGGCGAGGAAGGTGAAAGGATAGAATTAGTGTTCGATTCTTTTTCGGCAGGTTTTGGAGAGAGTCTCCTCTGGCTGGCTCGGGAAAGCAGAGTGGGACTTTCCTTATCCAGGAAGTTAGTCGACTTTTCGCTCCTTAGCGAAGTTCGCAACATAAATTTTGCAAAAATGTCTATTTTTGGTGGTGCTGAATTAAGAGGAACTGCCGATTTCTCCACAAATTCCCCTGTCCTGGAAGTGATGCTCACCACCAGGGACATGTGGGTGAATCGTCACAATTTTGAAACCGCAAAGTTGAGGTTTTCTTATCGAGATAGAAAGCTATTTTTCCTGCCGATTGCCAAAGAAACTTTTCAGGTGTTGGGAGAGATAAACTTCGAACGTGTGGATAGATTCAATGTAAAACTCCTCGAATTTTTTCAAGGTAAAGATAGATTGGTAACTATTAATGGGAATGCTGACCTTTCTGGACCAATCGATCTAACTGTCCAGGGAAGAAAGGGGAAAATTGCTGCCAGCCTCATAGGAGAACTCCTAAACGTGAGAATTCCACTCACAGGAAATAGCGGGTTTGACCTCAAGCTCAGCCGGACTTTAATAGAGGGAAAAAAGAAAAAATTCTATGACTCTTTGCAAATGGAGGGGGAAATAGATGTCACTAATGGTTCGATAGGAAATCTTCTCTTTGACGATTTCCACGCTCTCATCAAGGCAGATGGTGATAGTATAAATCTAAGTAAATTGACAATAAATAAAAAAGAAGAATATGCGATTAAATGTTGGGGAACTATTCCTTATCCCCAAGAGGAAAAAAATGGTAGAGAAATAGAGTTTTCTTTACAAGTGTTCGATAGAAGGGCGGGTATGTTACGTGTTCTGACCAGGGAAATAAGTGATACCAAAGGGCAAATGGAAGCATTCCTTCATATTACCGGGACACGAGAGGAGCCTCTTATAAATGGATATTTTCGTGTCAAAGAGGCTACTCTCTACGGCAGGGAGATATTTAAGAGGATAGATGATTTGACCTGCGATATCTCAGTTAAGGATAGTAATATAGTTATCAACCGGATTAATGGCCGGATAAAAAAGGGAGAAATGGACCTCAAAGGAGAGATAACTTTGGCTGGCTGGAAGGTGGATAATCTCGATGTGGTCTTTGAGAACAAGAGAGACTATGGGATTCCCCTTAAAATACCTTTTCTGAAAATACCTCAGAGTTCATTTTTTGGTCGTCTCCTATCTGAGACTCCTTGTTCCCTGGAGTTGAAGGGGAAAATCCACGTATATGGAACTTCCCATTCCTATAATTTAGTGGGAGCGATTGAAGTAGAAAATACTCACTTTACTTATCCTCCCAGAATCGAGGATACGGAGGGTTTAAATTTAGATTTTCTCAAGCCCGCAGTTTGGAATTTAGAGATTAAGGCGGGCAAAAATACCTGGTATGAGAATAGATTTGCTGAAGCTCAGGCACAGGGACATATGAGGCTTACTGGCCCAACTGAGGAGTTGACAGTCAATGGAGCTCTTACAGCGGTTAAAGGAGAGATAAGTTATCTGGGAGTTATCTTCAACGTGAAAGACGCCACTGTGGAATGTATAAATGATGAGGTCTTTTTACAGGTTAGGGCGGAGTGTCCTGTGGAAGATGACACCATTATGTTAGTGGTAGAGAGGGGGAAATGGGGAAGGATTAAGCCAAAATTCACCTCCAGAAGTGACCCGGAGATGAGCGAGCAGGAAGCACTGGCTAAGGCCACTGGTTTAGATTCTTTAAAGCTCTCTTCACAGGAAGGGGATGCCTTGTTGAGGAGGGAACTGTTGAAGTTAATCGATAGCAGCCTGGCCAGCCCCTTGATCAAGTCAATTCTGAAATCGACGGGCATGGTAGATGTGGTTAAGGTTGAAACTACCCTTGCCCAGAAGACAGGGGAAAGATTAAATTCTCCAGAAGTCGCAAAAGGAAAGGGGGGGAACAGCCTTTTAGAGGGTACGAAAATAACTTTGGGCAAGTATTTAAACACTAATTTATATCTGGGTTACAAGTTGCAATTCGAGGAAGGATATCTGGATAGGCTTGAATTGCGGCATGAACTGGAGCTGTTATATAGACTTAAAAGAGGGACCTCTTTGAAAGGCAGGCTGGGAGAAGAGGAGAGATATTTGGGAGTGGAAAGACAAATAAGATTTTAAATATTTACATTTTCTGAAAAATTTGATATTATAGAAAGGATATTCTGAATAGTAGGTAATTTTGAATACAATAATGAGAAAATTTATAGTTCTATTTTTTTTCTTTATGTTCCTTCTTTCCGGTTATCTCTTTTCCAGCCCTGTAGAGATAAGAGAAATCGAAATAACCGGGAATAAGAATGTGCAAACTAAGAAGATATTAAAAGCTCTGGGGATAAAAAAGGGTGATGAATATTCAGAAGAAAAGGTAAGCGAGGGTTTACAAAACATATATGAACTGGGGTTCTTTGAGGATATTACCATTGAAGTCTTTGAGGTTGAGGAAGGAGTAAATGTTACCTACATTGTGATTGAGAAGCCTCTGATTAAGCGGATAGAATTTAAAGGGAATAAAGAGTTCTCTGATGGCAAATTAGAGAGAGAAATAGAATCAGAAGAGGAAGAATCTTTTGATAACAGGAAAATGCAAGAGGATACCGAAAAGATTGCTGCCCTTTATAAGGAGAAGGGTTATGCAAATGTAAAAGTGGAGCCTTATACAACGGAAGACGAGAAGAGTGGAATGGTGATAATGACTTTCTTTATTACCGAAGGCAAACAGATCAGGATAGGTAAAGTCAATTTAATTGGGGTAGAGGCATTTAACACGAAAAAAATAAAGAAAAAAATGGAGACTAAAAAGAAAAAGTTTTTTAAACAGGAACTACTGGATGATGACCTGAGAACGATAGAAGCCTATTACAGAGACAAAGGATTCCTGAAAGTTCATCTGGGAACACCTATAGTCACTCACGATGAGGAGAAAGCGAAGATTTTTGTCACGCTTTTTGTTTATGAAGGCTTGAAATATACAGTTGGAGATATACAATTTCAAGACAATTATGCGGTTACCACAGAGGATCTGGAAAAAGACTTGGAAGTGAAACGCGGAGAGATTTTCAGCCAGGTAAAGTTCGAGAGGAGCCTGTTTAATATTCATGAGCGCTATGCAGAAAAAGGCTATATCCTGATGCGCTCCGATCCAGAATACTTTACCGATGATGAGAAAAAGATAGTAAACCTCTTAATCTCTATAAATGAGCAGGGGATGGTCTATATTGACCGAATTTACGTAGATGGGAATGTGATTACTAAAGATTATGTAATTAAACGGGAGTTCCTGGTAAAGGAAGGAGACCCGTTCAATGTTAAAAAGATAAGGCGAACACAGGAGAAACTATATAACCTCGGTTTTTTTTCGGATATTGTAATTGAGATTGGTGAAACTGGTGACCCCTATAGAGCAAACCTCATCTGTGAGGTAACCGAGCAAAGGACGGGATTACTCAGTATGGGAGCAGGGTACAGCTCGCAAGATGGACTTTTAGGCACCTTTCAGATTACACAGAGCAACTTTTTGGGCAGAGGACAGAGAATAGATTTAATGCTGGAGTTTGGTAAGAAAAAGACCAATTATCAGATCAGTTTTACTGAGCCATGGTTTTTGGGAAAGCATGTCCTTTTTGGTATTAGTGTCTACGATACAGATAGAGACAGAGACTACTATAGAGAGATGAGGACTGGCGGAAATATCAGAATAGGTCCCCATCTAACAGATATTCTTAGTCTCCGCTTCACTTACACTTATGAACGGGTAAAGGTATACGATGCGCTTGCTGATTGGGTAGAAGAAAGAAAAGATGATAGCAGTAGTTTTACTACTTTTTTAATAAGAGACAGCAGGGATAATATATTCGATGCTTCCAGAGGTTCTCGGAATTCTATTTCTCTTCAGGTCTCTGGAGGTATCCTGGGAGGGGATACTGATTTCGTTAAAACTTTTACCTCCAATAGTTGGTTTTTCCCTACATTCTGGCGCTTTGTTTTGGCGGTTCAATTGAGGTATGGGATTGTTAGTAGTTTTCCTCCCTCTACAGGAGTGCCAATTTATGAACGGTTCTATGTGGGTGGAGCTGATAGCGTAAGGGGTTACGACTATAGGGATGAGATAGGGCCTTCTGAGGGAGGAGTGACGATGTTTGTAAGCAACGTAGAATATAAGTTTCCCATAGTTAGGGAAAAACGTCTCACTATTTTGCAGGGAGCAGTCTTTATTGATATGGGAGGGAGCTGGAGGAAAAGAGATGTAAATTTTACCATAGGCTCAAGGGATAATCAGTTGAAGGTGGGGATAGGAGCAGGAATCCGGTTCCAGACTCCTTTTTTCCCTGTCCGTCTCGATTGGGGATATGGATTAAATCATAAACCGGGAGAAGACAAATCCCAGTGGTATTTCACAATGGGCCAATCCTTCTAAGGTGATGGAAGAAATGGAGACTTTATTATGAAAAGAATGTCGCTTTTTTTCTTTGTTTTTTCTCTTTTCTGCTTTTTCCCTTTTACACTTCCCGATGTAAGAGCAGTAATGCTTTCTTCGGAAAGGATTGCTTATGTAGACATAGATAGAGTCTTTGATGAATATAAAGGCATTAAACAAGCGAAAGAAAATATAGAAAGAGAGATTAAAACGAAGAGAGGCGAGATAGCTAAACTGGAGAAGGAGATAAGAGATTTAGAATTTGCCATGAGGGAAAAGGAAAGAGTAGAACCAGTAGCTATCACGGGATTGGCCGAAAAAGAGGTGGAAATTTCTACTGGACCAGTTATCACCAAACCACTTCCTGAAGAAATAATTAGGCTGAATAAGGAAAAGCTTAATAAGATGGTAAAGAAGATGAAAGAGGAATTAGCCGGGCTTGAGAAAGAGATGACCCATCAGGTTTTAGGAAAGATTTACGATGTGATTAGAGAGATTGCTCAGGATGAAGGTTATGCTATCATTTTGGACAAGAAAAATATTCTGTATAGCGAAATGGAGAATGACCTCACTGAAAAAGTTATACAGATATTGAATTTGGAGTAAGTTTGATGGGAATGACTTTAAAGAAAATTGCTGAGCTTGTTGGTGGTGAACTCTCCGGGGATAGTAACATAGCAATCGAAGGAGTGGGTAGTCTGATAGAAGCAGAAAAAGGCGAGATTACATTCTTGGCAAGTTCCCGGCACAGGAGTCAGGTATTAAAGACTAAGGCTTCAGCTATTATTATCGGTGAGGGAGTTGAGCTACCAGAGATTCCTTCAATACGGACAAAGAATCCCTATTTAGCTTTTGCCCAGGTAATGAAAGTGTTGGTTCCTCCCAAAAAACTACCCAGGGGAATAGACAAAACCAGCATTCTTGGTAAGGGAGTGAAATTAGGTAAGGATGTTGCCATTGGAGCTTACGTGGTTATTGAAAAGGGCGTGGTGATTGGAGATAAGACTGTAATTTTTTCGGGGACCTACATTGGGGATAAAGCTGTGATTGGGAAGGATGGGCTAATCTATTCAAATGTTACTGTGAGAGAAGAAGTTATTATAGGCGATAATGTAATTATTCACCCCGGTGCAGTTATTGGTGCGGATGGATTTGGTTATGCCACTGAAAAGGGAAAGCACCATAAGATTCCCCAGGCAGGAACTGTTGAAATTGAAAAGGGCGTGGAGATTGGAGCAAACGTTACTATTGATCGAGCAACTATAGGTAAAACCCTCATAGGTGAAGGGACGAAAATTGATAATCTTGTTCAGATTGGACATAATGTTAGAATAGGTAAAAACTGCCTTATAGTTTCCCAGGTAGGTATTTCGGGAAGTACGGTGATTGGTGATAACGTGATCTTGGCTGGCCAAGCAGGTCTTGTTGATCATATTACCGTTGGCGATAATGCAATTGTTGGTGCGCAGGCAGGAGTTACTAAAAGTGTGCCAGCCAATACCACTGTTTCCGGTTATCCTGCCCGGGAACACAAGATAGCCCAAAAGATAGATGCGCAATTAATTAGATTGCCAAAATTGTATGAACAGATAAAGAAATTAAAACAAGATATAGTGAAAAGGGGAGAAAAAACAAAATAGATAGAACCAGGTCGGTCACCCTTTAGGGTGACGGAATCGGCACTCTCAAGAGTGGACGACCAAAAAGTTAAGGAGAAAATTATGGATTTACAGAAGACTATAAAAAGAGAGAGCACTTATTCGGGAATAGGTCTACACACTGGGAACATAACTTCAGTGACCTTTAAGCCAGCACTACCCAATTCTGGTATAAAATTTGTAAGGTCAGATTTACCAGGTAAGCCGGAAGTTGAAGCTAACATAAAGAATGTTATCAGTGTAGCACGAGGAACCACTCTGGGCAATGGCAGTTTCCAGATCCAGACGGTAGAGCATATTATGGCTACTCTATGCGGTTTGGGTATAGATAATCTCGTCGTGGAAGTGAATGCTGGTGAACCTCCTGTGGCTGATGGTAGCGGGATGCCTTTTGTGGAGACTCTGGAGAAGGCTGGTTTCCAGGAACAGGATGTGGAAAAGGACTGCTTTACGATAACTGAACCTATCAAGTTTTCCAATGGAGATGTCCATCTGGTCGTTCTGCCGTCGGATGAATTTAAAGTATCTGCTACCATCGATTACAAACATAAAATTTTAAAGAGTCAATACGGCACGTTTACCATAACCAAAGAGATTTTCGAAAAGGAGATTGCTCCCGCCAGGACATACTGTTTTGAGCATGAAATCGAATCGTTGAAACGCCGAGGGTTGGCTCGCGGGGGTAGTTTAGATAATGCGGTAGTAATTGGACAGGATGGCATTCATAATAAGGAGCTCAGATTTCCCGATGAATTTGTCCGTCACAAGATACTCGATTTAATAGGCGATATCTATTTAATAGGAAAACCTTTAAAGGCACACATTATTGCTATCCGTTGTGGACATGCTGCTAACATTGCTTTGACTAAAAAGTTAGGCGAACTCATAAAGAGACCTGCTGCTCGTCGAACGACTAAGACTTTTAAACAGGAAGGTTTTGAAGGAAAAGTCTTAGGTTTGGAAGAGATTCAGAATATAATTCCCCACCGTCCTCCTTTCCTATTTGTAGACAAAATAATTATGTCAGAGAATATGATCAAAGCCGTGGGGTTCAAGAACATAACTATTAATGAGGAATACTTCAAAGGGCATTTCCCTAACTATCCGATTTTGCCTGGAGTTCTAATTATAGAATCGATGGCACAGACTTCCTGTGTTCTCTTCTTGGCCCGTTCGGATCTCAGAAAGAAACTGCCCTATTTTATGGCGATTAAAGAGGTTAAATTTCGTAAGCCTGTCTTCCCTGGCGATCAGCTGCAGCTGGAAGTTGAAGTTACTCGTGCCCGGGTGAGAGGAGGAAAGATTCAAGGTAGGGCGTATGTTAGGAATGAATTGGTGGCTGAGGCCGAATTTATGTTCTCCTTGGTAGACCGGTAAATCTTTCAACGATAAGTAAGCATCTGAACATATACTACTAAACTTTTAGGAGAAAAAATGAACATTCACAAAACAGCTTTAGTTCATCCGGATGCAGTAATTGAAGAAGATGTAGACATTGGTCCATATACAATTATTGGACCGGATGTAAAGATTGGAAAAGGGACTGAGATTGGAGCTCGTGTAATAATCGAAGGAGATACTCAAATTGGCCAAAATTGTCAGATATGGACAGGAGCCATAATTGGAAATTTACCGCAGGATTTAAAGTTTAAAAGAGAAAAAACGAGAGTCATAATTGGTGAGAATAATATTATCCGGGAGTATGTAACCATCAACCGAGGAACGACTTCTACAGAAGAGACAACCATTGGAGATAACAATCTCATAATGGCATATGCTCATATCGCTCATGATTGTGTAATTGGCTCTAACGTGATTTTAGCTAACGTAGCTACTCTGGCGGGCCACGTAGTGATTGAGGATAAGGCTATTGTGGGAGGGCTAACTCCAGTCCATCAGTTTGTGCGCATTGGCACATTGGGTATTGTAGGCGGAGGTTCTCGGGCAGCAAAAGATGTGCCTCCCTATTGTATGGCAGCAGGGACACCCATTAGAATTTTTGGATTGAATACAGTGGGGTTGCAAAGGAACAATTTTCCCAAGAATGTTAAAGCCCAACTGAAGAGAGCCTACAAGGTTCTCTTCCGCTCCAAATTAAACACTACGCAAGCTTTGAACGTTTTGGAGAAAGAATCAAGCATCTCCGATGAATTGCTCCATATGGTCGCCTTTATTAAAGAATCTGAGAGGGGAATCTGCAAAGAATGAAGATAGAGCATAGAAAGATTGGATTGATTGCTGGTAATGGGAAATTCCCTTTGATTTTTGCCCAAGAAGCGAAGAGAGTAGGAGCAGAGGTAGTCGCTCTGGCAATAAAGAAAGAGACGAGTCCCAGCCTGGAAAATTTAGTAGATAGAATTCACTGGGTCAATGTAGGACAATTGGGTGACTTAATTGAGATTTGTAAGAAAGAGGGGATAACCAGGGCAGTGATGGCCGGGCAGGTTAGACACACACGCCTGTTCGGTCAGGTAAGGCTGGACGCAAGAGCTATGGCTCTTTTGGCTGGAGTGAAGGATAAGAAGGCTAATTCTCTACTGGGAGCAGTGGCTGATGAGTTGTTGAGGGAGGGGATAGAACTAATAGATTCAGCTACCTATCTTTCCCACCTTTTGCCCTCTCCCGGTATTTTGACCCGCCGCAAACCTACTCAAAAGGAATGGCGAGATATCGAGTTTGGTCATAAGATGGCTAAAGAGATTGCCGGACTGGACATCGGGCAGACAGTGGTGGTTAAGGACCAGGCCGTTTTAGCAGTGGAAGGAATGGATGGAACAGACCGCACCATAAAGAGGGGAGGGAAATTAGGCAGAGGAGATGTTGTGGTAGTGAAGGTAAGTAAACCCCATCAGGATAGGAGGTTTGACCTTCCCATTATTGGTGAGAGGACAATAGAGGTATTGAAACAGGTTAAAGCAAAGGTGCTTGCCTTTAGTGCCCGCAGTACAATATTATTGGATAGAGAGAAAGTGATTAAAAGTGCCAACCAGAATGGTATTTCCCTGGTGGCAGTAAAAGAAGAAGAAAGTTAGAAATCTAGGTAGTGTGGGGCTTTATGCCCATAAAAGGCTATACACTACGCACGAATTTTGGAGAGAAGAATGGTTAGAATTGGTGTGATTGGAGTTGGCCACATAGGTGCGCATCATGCCCGGACTTATTCGCAAATTCCAGATGTAGAGTTGGCGGGAGTTGTAGATATTGATCAGAAAAGAAGAGAGAAGGTTGCTCGAGAATATAATACAACCCCATATGCAAGTTATGAAGAGATTTTCAATAAGGTCGATGCAGTAAGTGTTGTGGTGCCTACCGATTTGCATTATCTTGTGGCAAAGGATTTTCTGGAAAGAGGCGTTCACTGTCTGGTAGAAAAGCCGATTACTCCCACTCTGGAAGAGGCTGAAGACCTGTTGAGTATAGCGCGCAAGAAGAACTTAATTTTACAGATAGGACACATTGAGCGGTTTAACAGCGCAATATTGGAGGCACAAAAATATATCAAGGAGCCAAAGTTTATCGAAGCTTACAGACTTGGACCTTACGACCCACGCACTTCCAACATTGGAGTAGTGCTTGACTTGATGATTCACGATATCGACATTGTGCTCTATCTGGTACGCTCACCAGTGAAAAGTATCGATGCTATTGGCGGTAGTATCCTCTCTCAGAATGAAGATATTGCCAATGCCAGAATTAATTTTCAGAATGGCTGTGTAGCTAATATATCAGCAAGCCGGGTTTCCTTGGAAAAGTTTCGTAAGGTTAGAATATTTCAAAAGGATGTCTATATTTCGTTAGATTATGCTAAGCAGAGTTTAAAAATTTATCAGAAAAAGGAAAAAGAAATTAAATCAATGAAAGATATGATGGTTTTGAGACCGCAACTGAAGAAGACAGACCCCTTGAGAGAAGAATTGACACATTTTATCCAATGTGTAGAGAGAGGCAGAAAGCCCTTGGTTTCTGGCAAACATGGTCGGGACGCTCTGGAGATTGCTTTGGAAATTCTCAAGAAAATCAAGGAAAATTTGGGATAAGCGATGATTAAGAAACTATTCATTGTAGCCGGTGACCCATCGGGAGATTTGCACGGCGCAAATTTAGTAACTGCGCTGAGAGAAATATCCTCCCAGATAGAGATAAATGGATTGGGTGGTGAGAGGATGGAGAAGGCTGGAGGAAGGCTTCTGTATAGACTTACTGAATTGGCAATTGTGGGCTTTAGTGAAGCAATTAATAATATACGTGCTCTTCGTCAGATCTATATAAAGACGGAAGAGTTCCTAAGAAAGGAGAAGCCGGATATAATTGTGTTGATCGATTATCCTGGTTTCAATCTAAGGTTGGCAGGTTTAGCTAAGAGACTGAAGATTCCTTTGATTTACTATATTGGTCCCCAAATCTGGGCCTGGAGACGTGGGAGAATTAAGGGTATAGCGGAATTGGTAAATAAGATGCTGGTGATATTTCCTTTCGAAGAAGAGACATACAGGAAGGCAGGAGTGGATGTTTCCTTTGTCGGTCACCCCCTGTTGGATACTATTCAGCCAACCAAGAGTAAAGAAGAAGTTTGTCTAAAGTATGGGCTTGACTCTAATTTCCCCATTATTGGGCTCATGCCCGGAAGCAGAAAACAGGAGATAGAGCGTCTTCTTTCAGTTATGTTAGAGGCTTCCCGAAGGATAGCTGAAAACAGGAAAGTGCAATTTGTCTTGCCCTTGGCAGGCAATATACCTATGAATTACATAAAAGAGCGCATTACAGAATTTGAAATGGATAGACTTAACCGGACGAAGATTTCTAAAAGTCAAAAAGAAAAAAAGCCTCCTCTTCACATACTGGTAGTGCGGGATGAGGATTATAATATAAGGAGAACATTGACTTTGGCTCTGGTAGCTTCTGGAACGGCTACTTTAGAGAATGCCTGTCTGGGTATTCCCATGATTATAATTTATAAAGTTTCACTTTTCAGTTATCTATTGGCGCGACTTCTAATAAGAATTCCCAGGATTGGTTTGGCCAATATTGTAGCGGGAAAGAGGGTGGTCCCCGAATTTATTCAGCAAAAGGCTCGGGCAAAAGAGATTGCTAATGTAGCCTGCCACTGGTTGAGTAATCCAGGCCTTATGCGAGAGACCAGAAAAGAACTTAAAAGGGTTAAAGAAAAGTTAGGAACCCCCGGAGCATCTAAGAGAGCAGCAAAAATTATTCTGGAGGAGGCTATAGCGAGCAACTAATGGACCTTTTGAAGAGACTATTTGCATATGTCAAACCCTACAGGATACGTTTCTTAGAAGCGATGGTTTGTATGGCCTTAGTTGCTGGGCTAACTTCACTTCTAATGTATTTGATAAAGCCGAC
>DAOVHK010000161.1 GCA_030671905.1 Clostridia bacterium
AAAGATGTTATCATTGTGGCTTCTGTATCCTGTATCTATGGCATTGGTTCCCCCCAGGAATGGAAGGAGTCTCTGGTCATTCTGCTCAAGGGCAACTCCTATTCTCGGCAGGATTTGCTGAGGGATTTAGTCCGTATCCAGTATCAAAGAAACGACATTAATTTCACCAGAGGTAATTTCAGGGTCAGGGGAGATGTTGTGGAAATATATCCTGCCTATCTGGAAACTGCTCTCAGAGTAGAATTTTTTGGCGATGAGATTGAGAAGATAACTGAAATCGACCCTTTAACCGGTAAAGTTCTAACAAATAAAGATAAAGTATATATCTATCCGGCAAAGCACTTCGTCACTACCGGACCGAGGCTGGAGGAAGCTATAAAAGCGATAAAGAAAGAGTTAGAACAAAGATTAAAGGAGTTGAGGTCTCAAAATAAGTTACTGGAAGCCCAGAGGTTAGAGACCAGGACAAATTACGATATTGAGATTATGCGTGAAGTAGGTTATTGTACTGGAATTGAAAACTATTCCCGGCATCTCTCGGGAAGAAAGCCGGGAGAGCCTCCATCATGTCTGATTAACTATTTTCCCCAGGACTTCTTGACGATTATCGATGAATCTCACGTTACTATTCCTCAAGTGAATGGTATGTATAAAGGAGACCGTTCCAGAAAAGAGACCCTTGTGGAATATGGCTTTCGCTTGCCCAGTGCCCTGGATAATAGACCTTTAAAATTTGCTGAATTTGAAAGGTTGGTCAGTCAAGTCATCTATGTCTCAGCCACACCAGCTCCTTATGAGTTGAAGAAGGCGAAAGGTGTTGTGGTAGAACAGGTTATAAGACCGACTGGATTGGTCGATCCGGCAGTGGAGATAAGGCCCACCGCAGGCCAGGTTGATAACTTAATTAAAGAGATTGAGAAAAGAATAGAGAGGAGAGAGAGGGTCCTAGTGACTACCTTAACTAAGCGCATGGCAGAAGATTTATGTTCTTTTCTTGTGGAGAAGGGCTTACGCGTGCGCTATCTCCATTCAGAGATTGAGACTTTGAGCAGGGTGGAGATTTTGAAAGACCTCCGGAAAGGTGAATTCGACTGTCTGGTGGGGATAAACCTGTTAAGGGAAGGACTCGATCTGCCAGAGGTTTCCTTAGTGGCTGTACTCGATGCAGATAAAGAAGGATTCTTGAGGTCTGAAACCTCTTTGATCCAGGTTTGTGGAAGGGCATCTCGCAACGTAAATGGCCAAGTAATTATGTATGCAGATGGAATGACTCAATCGATGCGCCTGGCTATCACAGAAATGAACCGCAGGCGTAAAAAACAGTTAGATTATAACGAGAAATTACATATTACTCCTCAAACAATTCAAAAAGCAATCAGAGAAGAAGAAGAATTTGTCGATGAAACGAAGCAGAAGGCTTACGTAATCTTACGTGAGAGGGGTTACGATTATTTAACTGAAGAGCAGGTGCCTTTGGTATTGAAGCAGCTTGAGTGCGAGATGCGTCAGGCTGCAGATAACCTTGATTTTGAGCTGGCAGTAATATTAAGAGACAAAATTTTTGAATTGAAAGGGTTACCGCATAGAAAAAGAGTTGTTCACAGGTAGTCGCACTTCAGCCTGCGTCTAACCTAAAGGTTGCGGCTACCAAATTATTCCAATAAATCAAAAAGAGGTAGGAGGCGGGTGGCTCGTAAAAAATTACACTCCCAGGATTTATTAAAAATTGGCGAGATGGCTAAGCTAGCGGGTGTATTACCATCAACCATAAGGTACTATACAGAAATCGGCCTAGTAGAACCAGCTGGTACCACGCCCGGAGGTCAAAGACTTTACGACAAAGAAGATACTTTGAGTAGGGTTCGGATGATTAAGAACATCGAAAAGCAACGCCTGCCTTTACAGACAATCAAGAAAATAATCGAAAACCACAGAGCAAAAAAGTTGTAATATAAGGCATAAATTAATCGGAGCGAGGAGGAAGATGTGAACCTTGATTTAAAGAAGATAAGACCAATTGTTAAAAATGCGCTCCGGGAGGATATCGGGAGAGGGGATATTACCACTGGTTTACTTGTGCCGGAAACAAAGAGAATAAAAGCAAAGATAGTAGCCAGGGAGTCGGGGGTGGTTGCCGGGACAGGAGTGGCAGAAGAGGTGTTCAAAGCTGTGGAAAGCTTAATTATTAGAAAAGGCAGGAAAGGAAGGGGAATCGAGTTCAAAAAAATAGTAGAAGACGGAAACCAAGTAAAGAGAGGAGAAACCCTGGCAGAAGTTCGGGGAAGCGCTCAGGTAGTCCTGACAGGGGAAAGGACAGCGCTAAACTTTTTGCAGCACCTTTCGGGGATTGCCACACTAACCCGAAAATATACGGAGGCTGTGAAATCCACCAGCCCTCGAGGAAAAGCAAAAATTTATGATACGAGGAAAACACTCCCGGGCCTAAGATATCTGGAGAAGTATGCAGTGAGTTGCGGCGGTGGATATAATCATCGGATGGGCCTATATGATATGGTACTGATTAAAGACAACCATTGGCGGATAGCAAACGCTCGCACGAAAGAGAGAGTTGCAAGCGACGGGAATTTGGAAAAGATAAAGGAGAAGATTCCCCAAGGCATGAAAGTAGAGGTAGAGGCGGATAGTCTCAGGCAACTAAAGAGAGTATTAGCTATGGATGTGGATATTATTATGCTCGATAATATGAAACTCCCTGTTTTAAAGAAGGCAGTAAGAATGGTTAAAATGGCGCGGGATAGAAAAGGGACAAAAAGTCCGGCTATCGAGGTCTCGGGAAAAATAAATTTAAAGAGTAGTAAACAGATTGCACACTTAGGAGTGGATAGGATATCGGTGGGAGAGATTACTCACTCAGCGAGGGCACTGGATATAAGTTTGGATATTGTGGCATAACGACATAGTGACAGTGGAATAGACAGCCTGGTGGTTCCACCGAGAGGCAAGGTGGAGAAGTGAAAAAAGTAGGCGCGAGAATTTCTGGTCGGTCATTAAGAATTATAGGCAGAAAAATATTTCGGTATGTGAGGGTCACTTCCACTCAGGATAAGGCAAAGAAGTTTGCACAGAAGGGTCTTGCTGAGGGAACGGTTGTTATTGCAGAAATCCAGACCCAGGGAAAAGGTCGCCTGGGGAGAAGATGGGTTTCGCCA
>DAOVHK010000071.1 GCA_030671905.1 Clostridia bacterium
AAATTCAATTTGTGCAAAGAAAAAGTACCTGTCACTTTTTCTGTTTAAGTCCTTTGAGAGTAGACTCAATTCTTTCTACTAGAGTCTTTTCTATCTCTTCTTTCTTTTGAGTTAGTATCTTCTCTAAAGATTTGGCAGCCCTTTTCCTGACAAACTCCCAGGAATCTTTCAATAGAGAAAGCAAGATTTCTGCTGCACTCTGTGAACCTATCTCACCCAAAGCCCAGGCTCCGCTCAATCTCATCCACTGATCACTACTCTTACACATCTCAGTGAGTACTACCATAGCCTTTTCTTTATTATACTTGTATAGAGCCTTACCTGCATTGGCTCTCACCCGGCTATCCCTATCTTCTAAGAATGGCTTGAGTAGCCTCTCTCCAACCTTGGGATCGTCCACTGTGGATTCAATCAACTCCACTCCATCTGCTCTTGCTCTAATATGTGGGTTTATATCGGTAATAATTTGCCGTCCTCCACCCGGCATTTCAACAATTACTTTTTTCGTTTCTCCTCTTAGTGTCCCGGACATCTTCTCTAATAGATCTAAAGTCCTTTCCTGGTTTCCCAGGAGTATCTTCTCCACTCGCTGGCGAAACTCATCTTGTTCGCCGCGTTCCTTCTTCCATCTTTTCTCAAATCTCCTGTCACTATATTTAAAAATAATGAATATAAGAAAGATAGCCACCAGGAGAGATGATAAAATACCAAGAATTCCGAAAAATATATTCTTTCTAAATCTCTTGCGGGTTTCCTCATATTTATTTGTGGCTTTTTCTACCTCCTCTTCCCTCGCCAGAAGAGTTTTCTCCGTCTCCTCACGTTCTGATTTCATCTTTGCCTCAAACTCGGCTTCCTTTCTCTTTTCTTCCTTCCTTCTTTTTTTAGCGTCAACCCCCCGCTTTCTTCTTTCTTCCTCTTGTTTCTTTTTCTCCAGAAGCTTTTCTTCTTTTCTTCTGGCTCCAACTTCTGCTTCTCGGCGTTCCTGTTCAGCCTTTCTTTGCGCCTCCAGTTCAGAAGCTTCTTTCTCTGCTTCCCTTGCCATTAACTCCTGGGAAACAATATCGTACATATATTTTACTTTTGCATTTTCAGGAGCAAGCTCATAGGCCTTAGTTAAGTAAGGAAAAGCGCGTTCATAGTCATCTGTCGCATAATATTCAGTGGACACGGTGATTAAAATCTTAAGGAGAAGCTCTTTTGCCTTCTTGAACTTACTATCAATCACCAAGGCTTTTTCCAAGTCAACAATAGCTTCGTCCACTTCTTCCATGTCATACTTTTCCTCTGCCCCTTTATATAATTCTTTTGCTTCATTTTTAGCAGAGACAGGACTGGTGAAAACCGTGCCTAACAGAAAGATTACACAAAAGAAACCAATTGCTGGATACCGCATATGCAATTACTCCTCCTTCTTCTGGGAAAGATAGGCTTCAATAAATGGGTTGATTTCGCCGTTCATTACAGATTCTATATTTCCAATTTCTAAATTCGTGCGATGGTCTTTTACCATCGTATAAGGACAGAAGACGTAAGAACGAATCTGGTTACCCCAGGCAATAGTGTCTAATCTCTGGTAATGAGCCTCTTTCTTTTCTCTTTTCTTTTCCTGTTCCAGTTCGAACAATTTTGCCCGCAACAACTTCATTGCCGTAGCCTTATTTTTATGCTGGGAGCGATCACTCTGACATTGTACAACTATGCCACTGGGTATATGAGTAATCCGTACCGCAGAATCGGTCTTGTTAACATGCTGCCCGCCATGACCAGTGGCACGGTATGTATCGATTCTCAGGTCCTTTTCTTTAATTTCTACTTTTATCTCACTACTTATTTCCGGGATTACATCACAAGAAGCAAAGCTGGTATGGCGACGCTTATTTGCATCGAAAGGTGAAATTCTAACCAACCGATGAATGCCCATTTCCGACTTTAAAAAACCATAGGCATATTCCCCTGCTACGATAGAGGTAATCCTCTTAATCCCCGCTTCCTCACCGGCAAGTATGTCTATAATTGTAACCTTATAATTTTTCTTTTCCGCCCATTTCCTGTACATACGAAAAAGCATCTCTACCCAATCACAGGCTTCTGTGCCACCAGCCCCGGAATGCAATGTAAATATAGCATTATTCTTATCGGATTCTCCCCCCATTCTGGCTTGCAGGCTCAAAGCCTCTATACTCGTCTCAATATCCTTAATTCTCTCTTCCAGTTCTCCAACTACTGTAGCCTCATAATGGCGGTCTGCCCAGCCTTTCTTTTCCTCTTCCCTAGCCATCTCCAGGAGTGTTTCTATCTCATCCTTCTCGCTATTTAAATCTTTCCAGGTGCTAACAGACTTCTTAAGAGAATTCAATTCTTGCATCGTCTTTTGTGCTTTTTCCCGTTCTTTCCAGAAATCCACCTTCTCAGTCTCTTTTTCCAGCTCGCTAATCCTTTTCTCTTTTTTTTCTATCTCAAAGATGCCTCCTTAGTCTTTGTATAGAATCCGTAATCAATTTCAACTTGTCCTTTAAATCTTTTAGCACTTGAACCTCCTCCAGGCAATAAAAGAGATACTCAGGACTATGCACAGGTAAGCAAAAATATCGCCGTAATTGGTATAGAAAGTTTGCTGATTTCTCCTGGAAACAGAAGAATTTAGATAGTCCTTCTTAAAGATTTCCGTTTTCTTAGTTATTCTACCATATTTATCGATAAATCCTGAAACTCCTGTATTAGCTACGCGGATAATGCTCACCCGATTCTCCACAGCACGAAAAATACTCATAATAAAATGTTGAAAGGGGGCAGCCGTGTTTAAAAACCAGGCATCATTGGTAATATTGGTTACGTAATCTGCCCCGTCTTTTACGAATTTGCGAACGAGATGAGGAAAGATTCCTTCCCAGCAAATGAGCACAGCAAAACTTCCCAAAGGGCTCCTCAATAACTTACGCTCCCCTCCGGGAGAAAAATCTCCCAGTTCATTCAATACACCAATGAGGGGAGAGAGAATCGACCGAAAAGGAACTATCTCACCAAAAGGAACAAGGTGAATTTTATCATACCCGCCTAAAATTTCTCCCTGGGGTGAAATCAGGAAGGCTGCATTGTAATAAGCGCCTTCCCGATATTCAGGACTACCAATAATATGGTATGCATTGGTTTGGCCAACCACCTTCTCTACCCATTCCTGAAGTTGTCTTTCCCGCCTAAGATATCCCGGCAATGCTGTCTCTGGCCAGATAATTAATTGAGGATTCTCTTTTGCTGCCGTCTTTACTAACTCACCATAGGTATCCTTAATCATTCGTTCATACTTTTTGTCCCATTTCATATATTGGTCTATATTCCCCTGAAGTAAAGCGATTCTGGTCATCGACTTTTCCTCCGGGAAATTCCCGCTCTCTGTAAAAGACTCTCTCGATATAGTAATCAAACCATAGGCTAAACAGGACAAAAACACTAACACACTTAGAGCCAAAAGCAATGCAGTTCTTTTAACTCTTGCCTTAGATACCACTCCCTCTCTTCTGTAGAACCCAAATGAGCGTCCTGCTTGCATCAAAACCATGTTCACCATCACAATCAGGAAAGAAACTCCATAGACCCCGGTAAATTCCGATATCTGTATCAGAGGAGTGAAGTTCCATTGCGAATAGCCTAAGAGAGCCCAGGGAAATCCGGAAAGAAAGTATGCTCGCAAAAGTTCCAGTGAAACCCAGAGGGCAGGAGCGAAGAGTAAGCTCAATGTGAAATGCGTAATTTTCAGGGATAAATACCTGAAGATTAGACAGAAAAGACCATAATATATTGCCACGTAAGAAGCAAGAAATAGAAGCGAAACCAACCCCAATAACTTCGATTCTCCGCTACTAACTACAGTGGGAAAAATCCAGTAGAGAATCCCCATAAAAGAAACCAAGCCAGCGAGAAATCCCAAATTAAAAGACTCTCTTAAATTCCTGCCCTCCAAAGCCAGGAAAAGGGGAACTAAGGCTACCCAGGCCAAAAATGATAGATTGAACTTTGGAAATATGAGAACAAGCAAAATACCCGAAAGAATAGCTAATCTTAGATTTCTCCACCGCATATTCACTCCATTTTTATTTTTCTTATTATCTGCCGCAACATTTTTTATATTTCTTCCCGCTACCGCAAGGGCAGGGGTCGTTCCGTCCAATCTTTCTACGTTTGGGAAAAGACGTGGGAGATGAAGCAGAAGACGCGGCTTCACGAGCAGGCATCTCCCTATGTTTTCCCACACCTGCAGGAGGCTTGTGAGCCATTTCCCTTCCCGGGGCAACTCTTGCCTTTGCCTGTTCAGCCACTACTTTTACTCTAAAGACGTAATCGGCAATCTCCTCTCTCATACGCTCTTGCATAGCGTCGAATGCCTGCCCAGACTCACGTTTATATTCAATAAGTGGATCTTTCTGTCCGTAAGCACGCAGTCCTATTCCTTCTCGTAATTTATCCATATCGTAAAGATGTTCTTTCCAACGTGTGTCCACAACCTGAAGAGTAACCATACTTTCAATAAAGCGCATCATCTCTTCTCCCATTTCTTTCTCCCGTTCATCATATGCCTGTCTAATTCGCTCAGCTATTAGCTGACCCAATGTTTCCTGCTTCATCCGTTTCAAATCTTCTGAGGAAACTGAAAAAGAGATATTAAAGGACCGTTTCAGCCACTGAGAAATTGCTTCCCAATTCCACTGTTCAGGATAGACCTTGGGAGGGGCATAGAGGAAAAGCTTATCATCGATAAGGTCCTCTAACCTAGCCAATGTATCATCTTTAAGATTGGCTCCTTGTAAAACTTCTCTCCGCCATTTGTAGACTACTTCTCTCTTCTTACTCATCACATTGTCATATTCCAGAAGCTGCTTTCGAATCTCGAAGTTCCTCGCTTCCACTTTTTTCTGAGCACTCTCTATAGCCCGGGTAATCAATGGGTGCTGGATATCCTGTCCCTCTTCAAGTCCTAATGTATCCATTACTTTAGCTATGCGCGCCGAGCCGAAAAGTCTCATTAATTCGTCTTCCAAAGCCAAATAGAATCGGGAAGAACCGGGATCACCTTGCCGTCCAGCACGACCACGCAGTTGATTATCGATTCTGCGTGATTCGTGCCTCTCAGTTCCTAATATATGGAGACCCCTTAACTCAACTACTTCATTGTGTTCAGAAGGGTCTGGGGGATTCCCGCCCAATACAATATCTGTTCCTCTGCCAGCCATATTGGTGGCAAGGGTCACTGCACCTTTCCTTCCCGCCTGGGTAATAATCTGCGCTTCTCGTTCATGATACTTAGCATTCAACACATTATGCGGAATACCCTTTCTTTTGAGCATCTCACTTAACTTCTCGCTATTCTCGATAGACCTCGTTCCTACCAATACAGGACGACCGACCTTGTGGAGTTCTTCAATTTCTCCAACCACAGCTGTAAATTTCTCCTTCTCTGTTTTATAGATTACGTCAGGGTAGTTAGTTCTTACTAAAGTCTTGTTAGGAGGAATAACTACTACATCCAATCCGTAAATCTTCCAGAATTCTTCTGCTTCTGTAACTGCTGTTCCGGTCATACCAGCCAGTTTGTCATATAATTTGAAAAAGTTCTGGAAGGTGATTGTAGCTAAGGTCTGATTCTCTTCAGCTATCCTTACGTTCTCTTTAGCCTCAATTGCCTGGTGTAACCCATCGCTCCACCTACGACCAGGCATTAACCTTCCGGTGAACTCATCCACAATAACTACCTGACCATCTTTTACCATATAGTGGACATCTCTTTTGAATAGATTACGTGCTCTCAAAGCCTGGTTAATATGGTGAACCCACTCGGTCTGTATATCATCGTAAAGATTATCAATGCCCAACATCCTCTCACACTTTTTTACTCCCAGTTCGGTAAGAGTCCCTGTCCCCCCTTTTTCATCCACCATGTACTCGTAACCCTTCTCCAAATCTACACCCTTATATTTAGCATCCACCTCTTCTTTTTCAGTAACAAACTTTCCTTTCAGCTGAGGAACAAGGCGGTCGATGATAAAATATTTATTTGTCGATTCCTCAGCAGGTCCTGAAATAATTAGTGGAGTTCTCGCCTCATCGACTAAGATGCTATCCACCTCATCAACTATAGCGTACTCCAACTTACTCAACACGCACTCTTCCAGAGAATGGGCCATATTGTCTCTGAGATAGTCGAACCCCAGTTCATTATTTGTTACATAAGTGACATCGCAACTATAGGCCATTCGCCGTTCAGATGGAGCCATATCGTGCTGGACTAAGCCCACAGTTAATCCCAGGGAGTTATAAATTGGACCCATCCATAGAGCATCTCTTTTAGCTAAATAATCATTAACCGTAACTAAATGAGTTTTATAGCCTCCCAGGCTGTTTAAATAGATTGACAGAGTAGCCACCAGGGTCTTTCCTTCGCCTGTAGCCATTTCCGCAATTTTGCCCTCATGTAGGACAACTCCACCCATAATCTGCACATCAAAGTGACGCATATTCAGGGTGCGTTTGCCTACTTCCCTGACCACAGCAAAGGCTTCAGGCAAAACATCCTCCAGCACCATATTTCTAACCTTTTTCAATTCTTCTCTTGCTTTCAGTCTTTCTTCTGGAGATACGGCTTCCTTAAGTCTATCTTCCGTCCTTTCCAACTCTTCTTTATATTCCTTAGCCCTTTCGCTCACTCGACCCCTGAACTCATCCATCTTGGCTCTCAATTCCTCATCAGAAAGCTTACTTATCGTGGGTTCTAAAGAGCTTACCAGCTCCACCAGCGGCTCGTGCCTCTTAATGTCTCTCTGGGCCTTGCTGCCAAAAATCTTTCTTAGAATGGGACCAAACATAATTTTCACCTTTTCCAATTATTCTTTTCCATATTAATTTTACCATATCCAATAAAAAAAGTAAACCCCGTTAGAAATGCCTGTACACAAAGGTGTATGGCAAAATTTCCACCGGGGTAAAATTATCCTTTCTTAAATGCGCCGTCCAGGAACATTTTGCCCAGGATAGCACATCCCTGCAGTGAAGATTGCTCTTTTATGACGTATTTAAAATCTCCCATCCATCTTTTCTTTGCTTCTATGAAAACAGGATTAATAGCACCGCCAGTAAGAATCAATTCCTGGGAAAGTTTAACTTTCTTTGATAACTGTTTAAGATGCTCTCCGGTTAACTCCATGGAAGTCTTGACCATTCCCGCCAGGATATGTTCACGATTATGGGATAGATGGAGATTAGTGATGGAAGCCCATATATTCTCTACAGAATACCTGTCTCCCGACAAATAAGGAAGAAAACCGGGCAGGTCTAAAACTTCCCCTTCCTTCTCCCGCTCAAGAACCTTTTTCAGAGTTTGCGGTAAGAAATCTTTAAAGAAACTATCTAAGCTCATATCCTTACAAAATACATTGGCAAACCATTTAAATGCTTCTCCTCCTGTATTTAGAACGAACATAGTTATCCAGCGACCAGGAATTACGTGGCAACGAATATTGTGTTGGGGAGAAGCAATAGGAGTCTCCAG
>DAOVHK010000093.1 GCA_030671905.1 Clostridia bacterium
CTCGCCAGGACTCCCACTTGGGGATAGAGAGGAGCAAAGGGAATTGCCCTCAGGTCAGCTGAGCCAGTAGCAGTAAGACCAACAAGAACTATCTTATCTTTGAAATCGGAAAGCCTGACAACAGGCTCTTCGCCGATTTCTGCTTGCTTGTATGACTGCAGAACTTGAACAAAGTCGCTCGTCCACAGACTTTCAATACTACCCGGATAGTTTACTAACATCTGCCCTTCCCTGTCTACCGGTATCTTTATATCTCCCAACTGAGAACCTTTCAATTCAATGTACTGTCCTGGGATGACCCTGATGTTATTCTTTTCCACACCCAGGTAATCGGAAACAAGTTTCAGACTCAAGGAAGGATAGAGCCTCGCCTGGTATTCCATTACCAGAGGGACTCTACGGGTAGTTCCATCCATATCGGGTCGCACGTTGACAAAGCCTGTTCCTTTCATATTGGCTGCCAAATCTATTATGGGAAGCGTTGCTTCGCTTGCCTGAATGAAGCGGTCTTCCTCTCTTATTTGATAATTTAAGGCAAACTCCTCTATGTTAAGCTGCGGATCTATTTCACCCCTCACTTCTTTCTCTTCTTTCATAGTAAAGAAGAAGGGGTAATAAACATTACCTGCTTTCTTAGTAGCCCTAGCAAAAAAGCGGTCATCTTCTGGAAAATCAGTAACAGGCTCTGTGAACAGCACATCGTAACCAATAACTCGGGGCTTATACTGAGAAAGAGCATGGAGTAGAGCTGCATGGTATCTCCTTCGCCAGGGCCATCTTCCCAGGACTTTAATCGACTCATCTCCCATAAAGACAATCTGTATCACAGGGTTAATCTTCTTCTCACCCCTGAGTTGGAAGCGATAATCCTGAGTTCTCAATTCAAAAGACTCACCCACCCCCAATAAATATAGAACAGTGACTACTCCGGCCACAGCTATACTAAGCAATAGCCCAATGCGGTGAGGAAAAATTAGACTCCAAATTTTTCCCATAAATTTTTTAAAATAATTGTTCAATTTCTATTCTCTTGGTAGTTGCAACTTTTAAGTTGCGAATTTAAACGCAGGCTGAAGCTTGCGATTACCATTCTTAAAAACTGTAGCTAAGCCTGGTGACAAATCCATGACCCTCGTAGTTATTTGAAGAATCCTCTGCATCTCTATAAGCATTCAGCTCGTAGCCTAAATTTAAAGTCAGTCCCGTTCTAAAACTGTAACTAAATTCAAGGCTGGCATCTGTAGTAACATTATCTACCGACATTAATACATCATTACTCTTTGCCACAACCAGAGTTCCCCATGTGGAGATTGTAAGCCTCTGGGGAATAACCCCCCAGTTCACACTAACACTATAAGATTGGGACTTATCTATTGATTTGTCATCCAGGTCCTTTGTCCGAGTAAGAGTAATCCCTGAAGTGACTGAGAGTGCCTGAGTCAGGCTACTCGTCAAACTGAAGCTTCCTGTGAGAGTAGAGAGGTCGTGAGAAGAATCAGTCTTGTCGCGGAAATCGGACAACTGCCCGCTGGAGTAAAGACTGAGATTTTGCAGACTCTGGGAAAGTCCCAAAGAGAAAGTTTGAGTGTTGTTTTCCAGTGCAGAACGAGGCTTACCCAGCATTTGATTCAAAGAGTAACCTATGTTCATATCTGGCAAATTATCTATATCGAAATCTACAGCTCCTGTAAGAATGGACTGGGTGGAAGTGACCTCTGACGGGTCTCCAGTGAGATTATCTCTGTATTCGTTAAAGCCTAAAGAAAGATTGGCAAAACTTATACCCTGGTAACCTGTAAGAAGTTCATAACCGGCTCTATCATTGGTAACCCCAGGACTGGCTAATGAGAAAAAATTGGGTTCAATCCTTTCATAAGCTGCCTCAAAAGAGAATTCTTCCCTCTCTAATGATGATCCGAACTTAAAACCATAATCCTTAACTTTCGCCGTGTCCTCCCAATAATTACTGTAAGCATACTCACCATTCAATTCTATTCCGCCACCCGATTCCCAATCAAGACCTATTCCCCATACTCCGTTCTTCACCGGAGTCAAAGTGGGCCCCCATTCGTCCTTATCCTCATCCAGGGATTTTTCATTATCGTCACTGAAGCTATAAGAAGTATTAATAGTAAAATTTCGTGACAATTCCACCTTCTCCTGTATCCCATAGACATAGCGAGAGAAAGTCCCATCTGTAGAAGTTGAGCCCTTAACTGCCTCTTCTGAACGGGCAATGACCAGACCAGTGGAGAACCTCCCCTCAGTAACTATAGCCCCTCCCAGCGCACCCAGTCCATATAGAGTGAGCGGAGAGAAACTGGGCATAATATCCCCTGCTGATAAGGTAAAAAGTGGACTGTAATAGTTGAACAGGATTGTATCCAGCTCAAACTTATCATCAACGGTATGGTACGTGTAAACATTTAACGAAAAAGCTCTGTCAAAGAAGCGGCCAATTAAATTCAGGCTGATATTACCTGTATAATCTTCCCACTGTTCACGAGAACTGTTCTCATAAGAGGTAATAAAATTTCCGCCAATTTTAAATGGCAAAGGCGCCTTGGGAGCTACGGTAATGGGCATAACGCTAAAATCGTAATAATCGCTGGAGAAGATAGTCTCTTTCAGATAGGTGAGAAAAATTTTCCAATAGTAGGTGTCAGAATAGTTGCCTGGAACCTGAAAGGGAATGTAAAGGGAAACAGTCCCCCCAGCCTCAACATCCACCCTGCCCCTTATAGAGTCAGTCTTTGTCAGATAGTTCTTCTCGGCATCGTAGATTTCGGCTCGCAAAAAGTATTCCCCTGCTGTCCATTTTTCTGTCCCTGTATTTATCAGGATTAGCTGAAAAGTCAGTTTCTCTCCTGCTTTAACCGGGTGGGGCGAAGGGACTGCTAACTGAACCTTTCCCACATAAGAACCATAGGCGTGGGAAGGCAAAAGGGACAAAAAAACAAGAAAACATAGAGAAAAGATAAAAAAATGAAAAAGCGAATTGTATTGCTTCAATTTTATTTATGGTCGAACATCTCTGCCTGCTAGCAAAAGCAGGGAAGAGCAAATTTCATGTAAGAATAACAGAGTGTTATCCTCCATTTTTTGTTTCAAATTAACATATTTTATAGATTATGTCAATAAAAAACCCCTGTATTCACCGAATACAAGGGCTACTTTTCAATAAAAAGGTACCTATCCCCTTTCTATCTTTTAAATTTGAATCTCAGAGTCTTCTCTCCCTCCTCATCCCTAATCTTCAGAATCAAATCTTTCTCCTTTGCTGGAACTATATTAATATCAGCAATTGCTGAATCCAGGTCAGAATATGTGGCTGAAACAGTCAATTTCTCAGAACGGGAATCTTTCAACATAACCTCTGCCCAGCCTCTTTTCAACACCACTCTTGCCGGAAAAGTTTTCCAGCTCCTCCCCCTGTCCAGAGAGAACTGGACTGTCCCTGATGTAGAAGTGAGGAGAATTTCCTCTTTAAAGTCTAAATTTCGATTATCCTTGCTATCCAGAGCCTCAATAGTAAGCCAAAAAGGAAGACCCGCCACCTGTGGAGAAGATTCCAACTCTACCTTTAAACTTCCTTTTATCTCCACTTCTTTCTCCCACTTAGGTTCAAGTTCAAGGTCGACTTCCTGGGGTGGCTGTGGGGCCTGGTTCGGCTGCACCACTGTCTTCTTAGCCTCAGTTAATGTCACACTTCCCAGCTCATTCCACACCTCCACAATCCCTTTATATACCAGAACAGTAGTAAGTCCACTCTTCCTTACATTGGTATTAAATTCCGTCCCCCTCACAGCAGCCACTGCCACCGGCGTATGCATCTCAAATTTAATTCCCTCTATCATAATTTTTGAGAAAATCTCACCAATAAGCAGGTCGATAGCATTCTTCATCTCCCTCTCTTCTGTTATCTGGATAGTAAAAGTAGAACTCTCGTTAATCTTCAATTCTATACCATTGGCGAAAGTAATCCCTGCTCGAGAATTTGCACCTGTCTTCAGCTGGTCGCCCTCGTAGAGGAACATCCCTTTTCTCGCCTTTACCCACTTCTCTGTTCCATGAGGAAAGACCTCTAATGTCCCTGAGATAGAAGTAACAATAGCCGCCACATTCGTCTTCTCCTCGGCCCGACAAGTGGTAGTATAAATAAGTGAAAAAACCAAGAGAGATACCACCACTATGGCGAATCCCAAAAATACTTTTTTACTTTTCCACCCGTTCACTTTTTCCACCTCTGGTCGGGCACCGTTTACGGTGCCATTCGGTCAGGCACTCTTTAGAGTGCCACTATTTCACTACTTCTATTTCCACACCAACAACCTTTGCCTTCCCCTGTTCAAGCTTCTCCAACTCCTCACCAATATCTCCCTGGGGAATGAGGGTTACCTCCTTAAGCGTGTAGCCTTCCAACTCCTTTAAAATCTCCAAATCCCTTATGAATCTCTTAATAATTTTCCATACTTCCCAGGGTTCATAGCGTCTATACTCCGGGGTTAAAGTAAACACTTCAGTAAGCATATTATTCTTTATATTGTCATCGGGAAAATCTATTGCCGCACTGACAATGACCATCTTTTGTTTAACCGCTCCACCCAGAAAGGTCAAAGTTTCCTCTTTGCCGGTGTTAATGAAATTCAATAACTGATAGGGAATAACCGGCACGCCATTAACGTAGAGATTGACACGAGTATTGGAAATCGCCATTCCTCCCTGATTCTTCACTAAAACATTGAATTTTAGCTCGCCTGCTGTGCTCTCCTCATCCAGGAGAATGTCAGTCACAGCCAAATCTTTTGTAGTGACAGAAGGAGCTGTCTCTTTGAGAGTAAAGGAGAAAGGAATAGGCGTTTTGGCAACCACATTTCCTTGACTATCCAGCCCCTCCACTTTCCACCAGTAGATAACACCTCCTGCCAGTTTCTGGCGGGGGTCTCGAGGACTGGTAGGATACTGGAAGTAGGTTGTAACTGGGTGGGGATATCCGTCTCTCCCTGTCTGAAAGAGACAGTTATAGAATCCTTTATCATCATCAATATAGACCCTATACTTTGTAGCCCCAGAAGAGACCCACCTGAAAGTCAAAGGCTTATCAATTAAACCCCTGGCTCCATTGACAGGATATGAGAGGGTAATCGAGGGCGAATAGATATAAAAGACCATGTACTCACTTGCTTCCGGAGAATCGCTTTGTCTACCGGCAGTTACTTTTGCAAGATAAAAATATTTGCCGGGACTTTTATAAAACCGGCTAATTGGTATATTTCTTATGCTGGAACTGCCCTCTCCCATATTTCCCACTGCAGAATTCCCTGTATGTTTGAAGACTTGTTCGCCATTTGAACTGTAAACATAAAACTCAAAATATATCCTATCCACGAGTTCCCTGTTATAACAAGTAACAGAAAAACCAATCTTTTCACTTGAGGAGTAGGTCGTCCGCTCCTTGCCCGCAGAATCGAAAACCGATATATCTTCAATTTGTATATTTTCTGAAATTGTAGTTATTGGTTGTGCCCTTATAATACCCACGAAAATTATTATAAGCAGAATTGTCAAACCAATAGATAAAACTCTTCTATTTACCATTTTTTC
>DAOVHK010000018.1 GCA_030671905.1 Clostridia bacterium
AGGAGAGTTTCAATCTCTTGCCCGGAAGAGAGAGATTGAAATCGAGGTGAAAAAAGAAGAAAAAATGGGACAGGTTTTAGGAGATAGAGAAAAGCTGAAAAAGGTCATAGATAACCTTTTAAGTAATGCGCTGAAGTTCAACCACAGGCAAGGCAAGGTGGTTATAGAGGCAAAGGAGACCGGTGGTCAGGCAGGAGAAAGCAGTGGTTTCGTTGAGGTGTCCATTAGCGACACGGGATGCGGCATACCAGAAACGGAAATTTCAAAGGTATTTGATAAATTTCGCAGGTTGGCTCCGGAAGATGAGACAGTGATGGAAGAATTGAAGGGGCCTGGTTTAGGATTGGCAATCTCTAAAGGTATAGTGGAGGCACAGGGCGGAAAGATATGGGTGGAGAGCGAATTGGGGAAAGGTAGCAAGTTCATCTTCACTCTGCCCAAGGCATAAGTAAATTGTTCGCTTGAAAGTTTAGAAGATGTCATTAGAGAGTCCCGATTAAAAATCGGGAAAAGGAGCGCGGTCCCGATGGAATCGGGATGAACGCCAGAGGGGTGAAACCCCTATGGAAGTGTTCCCGAAGGGGAACGCTTGTCCTCGTTTTTTGGCTAAAATTCCAAGTGCTCTTCACAAACTATCTTCTAAATAGTGTAGCTAAAGAGTGAAACTCTGCTTTAGAGAGAGGGAACTTTTATGGCTAAAAGGAAAATCTTAGTTGTTGATGATGAAAAGTATGTAGTGGAACTGATCAGGGATATCTTGGAATCGGGAGGATATAAGGTTATTCCTGCTTACAACGCTAAGGAGGCACTAGACAAAGTCTATATCGAATCTCCCGATTTGATTCTTCTGGACATTTTGATGCCCAAGGTAGACGGATATCAGGTTTGCCGGGAGATAAGAGGTGATCTCCTCCTGTCCAATATTCCCATCATTATGTTAACAGTTAAAGGAGGAGAGAAAGATGAAATTAAAGGGTTGGGCATCGGTGCTGATGACTATATAGTAAAGCCTTTCCGGCCGGGTGTTCTCTTAGCCAGGGTGAAGATGGTGCTCAAACGCACACTGCGAGGCTTGGAAGCAAACCCGCTCACTCGTCTTCCTGGCAATACCGCAATCATTGAGGAGATCGAAGAGCGTATCGACGGCAACAGACTTTTCGCAGTGCTCTATTTCGACCTCGACAATTTTAAGGCTTTTAACGACAGGCATAGCTTCGAACTCGGGGATAAAGTAATCCAGCAAACAGCCAGGATAATTATCGAATATATAAAAGAGATGGGCAATCCTGAAGATTTTATCGGGCATATTGGCGGAGACGACTTCATCGCCATTACTACGCCGGATAAAATCGATTTAATCTGTTCTGCGATTATTAAATCGTTTGATAAAAAGATTCTTAAATTCTATTCATCAAAAGACCGAATCAAGGGATACATCACAGGGAAAGACAGACAGGGGAACATAAATAAGTTTCCCATAATGACCATAACCATTGGTGTAGTAACCAATACGAGAAGGAAATTTAGCCATAAAGGACAGATTGTAGCAGTAGGTGCTGAGTTAAAGAAGCATATAAAGTCTCTTGAGGGGAGCAATTACATAATAGACAGGAGAATAAAATAGAAATTACCATAATAGGATAGGAGGAATGGTTGTGGCAAAACAGAAGATTTTAGTGGTCGATGATGAACCAGACCTTGTGGAACTGGTCAAAGATGTATTAGAACGGAATAATTACTTTGTCATTTCGGCACGCAATGCTGATCTTGCTATCAAGAAGGTCAAAGAATCTAATCCCGACCTCATAATTTTAGATTTGAATCTCCCGGGTATCGGAGGTATAGAGGTTTGTCGTATTTTGAAGCGAGATAGAAAAACGAGTTCTATTCCCATTATCATGTTGACTGTAAAATCGTCTGAGACTGACAAGATTGCTGGGTTGGAAGCAGGAGCTGACGACTATATGACCAAGCCTTTCAGTACAGCTGAACTGGTGGCCAGAACGAAGGCTGTTCTAAGAAGGATTCTCTATGCAGGCGAGCCCGGAGAGGTTCTGGTGTCTGGAGAGATTAGGCTCGATTCAACTGAACATATGGTATATGTAGTGGATAAACAAATCGACCTTACACCAAAAGAGTTTAATCTGCTTTATCTGTTAATGAAAAAAAAGGGCAAAGTGCTCAGCAGAACTTTTCTCATTGAAAATATCTGGGGATACGAATATCTCGGTGGCACAAGAACTGTGGATGTCCACGTGCGCCATTTGAGGGAGAAGCTGGGGGAAGAGGGGAAGAAGGTAGAAACTGTGGAAGGCGTGGGTTATAAATTTATTGAGGAAGAATGACCATTCAATCTTGCTCTGCTCGGTTTTCCCATAGATGACCATTTCTGAAAGCCATATAAAGTTTACAAAAATTTTACAAATTGTTAACCTAACCTTAACATTAATAGATTATACTTAATATAGGGAAAGGCAAGATTTACTATTGTGTGGAGAAATGACTATGAGGGCAAAGATTTTAATCGTGGACGACGATCCAGATCTTACGAATTTGGTTAAGACTATTCTGGAAGCAGAAGACTATAGGGTCTATGCGGCGGAGAGCGGGGAAGAGGCGCTAGGAGAAGTGCCTAAATTGAGGCCGGATTTGATCATTTTAGACATAATACTTCCGGGTATAGACGGTTATGATACGTGCAAGATTTTAAAGACCGACGACCACACGAATTTTATTCCTATTATAATATTGAGCATTAAGTGTTCGGTTAAAGACAGGGTTGTTGGACTAAATGAGGGAGCAGACGATTACATTACTAAGCCTTTTGACCCTGATGAGTTAACGGCAAGGGTAGAAGCAGTGTTAAGGGGCTATGGACACTCGCCCATTCCTAGAGGCGAGAGAAACTGACTCTTTGCCCGGAGTTGAGATTTTTTATAATAACCCTCTGACATATTATGTTAGAGGGTTTTCTTTTATCAGCTTTTCTCTCTAACTATAGTCCATTTTCTCTTGACAAATAGCGATTAAAAAAGGTAAAATAAATTGGAAAAATCGAAATTGGAAGTATTCCCGAAGGGGTTATCTTGTTTTTATGCATTGGAAATGGTCAAATAATTGACATCAGGGAGATAGTTGTGATTATTGATATGCGAAAGGCGAAGTGGGGACAATTTCCCAGTTTAAAACAGAAGGCAAAAGCAGCGATATTACTTAAGGATGGTTCTTTCCACTTATCGGGAATCAGTGCTCGAGCTATAGGCAAAAGATTTGAGAGGTTGGGAGGTAAACAGTAGGAAGATGGTCTCAGGAAAAAGCGAGTATACTGCTGATAAGATTCAGGTTCTGGAGGGTCTGGAGTCGGTTCAGAAGAGACCGGCTATGTATATAGGGACAACAGGGCCCATGGGGTTACACCATTTAGTAGAGGAGGCTGTAGATAACAGCATCGATGAAGTCTTAGCCGGCTACTGTAAAAATATTGAGGTTACCATTCGTCAGGACAATAGTATATGTGTTATGGACGATGGCCGGGGCATTCCTGTGGATATTCACCTTACCGAGAAGAAGCCAGCTGTAGAAGTTATTATGACTAAGCTCTTTGCTGGCGCGAAGTTCGATAAGAAAGCATATAAAGCATCCGGCGGGCTCCACGGGGTGGGAATTTCAGTGGTAAATGCCCTTTCCGAATGGTTGGAGGTGGAAGTTTATAGAGACGGCAAGATTTATAAACAGTCGTACCATCGAGGTAAACCAGATTACAATCTAAAGGTTGTAGGCCCAACCGATGATAGAGGGACCAAGATAACTTTTAAACCAGACCCTAAGGTGTTCACAGAGAGTGTGACTTTCAATTTCGACATTCTCTCCCACCGCTTGCGTGAACTGGCATTTTTGAATCCCGGCACTACTATAAATATTTATGATGAGCGGGAAGACAAACAGCACTCTTTCTGTTACGAGGGAGGAATCACCTCTTTCGTAAAACACCTGAATGCTAATAAGAATGTTCTTCATAAAAAGCCTATCTACTTTTCTCGAGAGAAAGAAGGGGTAAACGCGGAGATTGCCCTGCAGTATAATGATAGTTACACCGAAAACATCTTCACCTTTGCTAATAATATCAACACTAAAGAAGGTGGCACCCACCTTATCGGCTTTAAGACTTCTCTAACCAGAGTAATCAATGACTACATAAGGCGAAATGCTGCCCTGAAGGACAAACAGATGTCGCTTTCCGGAGAGGATGTGCGTGAGGGGCTAACTGCAGTAATTAGCGTGAAAGTGCCTGAACCGCAATTTGAAGGTCAGACCAAGACCAGGCTGGGTAATTCTGAGGTGAAGGGAATTGTCGAATCTATAGTTGGCGAATACCTGAGCGCTTTTTGGGAAGAGAATCCTTCTATTGCTAATAAGATTGTAGAAAAATCGATCACTGCAGCACGCGCCAGGGAAGCTGCCAGAAAGGCGCGTGAACTGACCAGGAGAAAAGGGGCGCTGGATAGTACTTCTCTGCCCGGGAAATTGGCCGATTGTATAGAGAGAGATCCCTCATTGTGTGAATTATATATAGTTGAAGGCGATTCTGCTGGAGGAAGTGCAAAGCAGGGGAGGGATAGGGCTTTCCAGGCTATCCTTCCCTTAAAAGGGAAAATACTAAATGTGGAGAAGGCACGGTTAGATAAAGTGCTCTCCAATGAGGAGATTCGGACAATAATTGCTGCTGTAGGAAGCGGCATTGGCGAAGAGGAGTTTGACCTGGCAAAAGCCCGCTACCATAAGATCATTCTTATGACTGATGCCGACGTTGATGGGGCACATATCCGGACACTGCTATTGACCTTTTTCTATCGGCAGATGCGCCTTTTGATTGAGAATGGTTATATATACATAGCCCAACCACCCCTTTATAGGGTAAAAAAAGGGAAACAGGAGATGTATTTAGGGGGTAATGATGAACTGGATAGATACCTTTTACGCCAGGGTATGCAAGGCATCCGGCTTTTTAAATTAAAGGATGGTAAGGAAATCTTAAAATATGAAGAAGAAAAGATTAAACAGATTCTCCAGGGACTAATGGAGATGGAAGGGCTCCTTAAGAAAGTGGGAAAGAAAGGAATTACCTGGAAAAATTTTTTAGAACTCAATAAATCAGGCAGGCTTCCTCTTTATTCTGTAATAGAGGCTAAGAAGAAGGGGGCTTCGCTTAAGGAGAAGTATTTATATTCAGAGAAAGAGTTGAAAAGTTTCCGCAAAGAGCTTACGGAGAAGGAGAAGAGTAAGGAGAAAGAGAAGGCTCTACCCAGTGAGGAGGAAGGGCCGGAAGTGAAGGACCTCTGGGAGTTGAAAAAGATAAAAGAGGTTGTAGCTAACCTGGAAAAGACAGGTCTGGACATTTCCCACTATGGCAAGGAGAGCGGGAAGGAAGTCATAAATAAAATAAGATGTAATGGAGAAGAGTTCGATGTGCACAGTTTTGGCGAGATGCTTGAGGTGGTAAAGAATCTGGGAAGAAAAGGGATCAATATACAGAGATATAAAGGGTTGGGAGAGATGAATCCTATTCAATTATGGGAGACGACAATGGATCCCAAGAAGAGAACCCTTCTTCAGGTCCAACTGGAAGATGCGGTAGAGGCGGATAGGATATTCACCGCTCTCATGGGAGATAAAGTCGAACCACGGAAAAATTTTATACAAGCTTATGCTCCTGAAGTGAAAAACCTGGATATATAATGGAAAGAAATAGAAAAGTTCGGTTTGTGCACTAAAAATTTTACTATTTTCTCAAGCCGAATTTTTTTAATTTAAAAGAAGACAGTAAAGCAAGAAATTAAAAGCTCCTTGCGAACTAACTTTTCCTAGAAAGAAGGATGAAGGGAAAGATATTGCCCTCGTTCCCTCGCTAAAATTCTAATGCTCCTCAAAATCAACTTTTCCTTAAAGGGAAATTAAAGGAAAGATAATGGAATCTTCTGAAAAAATTATACCGCGAACCATCGAAGATGAGATGAAAGACTCTTATATAGACTATGCCATGAGCGTAATTGTGGGTAGAGCTCTTCCCGATGTGAGGGATGGTTTGAAACCGGTTCACCGGCGTATTCTCTACGCTATGCAGGATCTCGGTTTACTTCACAATAAGCCTTATAAGAAGAGTGCCCGGGTAGTGGGGGAAGTGCTGGGAAAGTACCATCCCCATGGAGATACGGCTGTATATGATGCTATGGTGAGAATGGTTCAGGATTTCTCCTTAAGGCATCCTCTCATTGATGGACAGGGCAATTTCGGCAGCATTGATGGCGATATGGCAGCGGCGATGAGATATACAGAAGTGAGGCTGGCGAACATTGCTTCAGAAATGCTTACCGATATTAATAAAAACACAGTCGACTTCGTCCCCAATTTTGATGAGTCTTTAAAAGAGCCTGTGGTTCTACCTGCCCGGCTTCCCAATCTCCTGATCAATGGTTCTTCAGGTATTGCTGTAGGAATGGCCACCAATATACCGCCTCATAACCTGGAAGAGGTTATTGATGGAATAATAATGCTTATAGATAATCCCAACACTGAAATTACAGAATTAATGAAAGTAATTAAAGGACCCGACTTTCCTACTGGTGGGATAATATTCGGGAAGAAGGGGATAAAAGATGCCTATCGCACAGGCAGAGGTTCGATTAAGTTGAGAGCTGATACGGATATTGAACAGATTGGTAGTGGCAGGCAAGCCATAGTGGTTAATGAGATTCCCTATCAGGTAAATAAATCTCAGCTTCTGGAGACAATAGCAAATTTGGTAAGGGATAAGAAGATAGATAGTATCAGTAACCTGCGTGACGAATCTGACCGCATGGGGATGCGCGTAGTTATTGAACTGAAGCGGGAAGCCAATGCGCAGATTGTGCTTAACCAGTTATTCAATCACACACAGCTGGCGACTACTTTTGGAGTAATTACGCTCGCCTTGGTAAATAATGTTCCCCGAATACTGAATCTCAAAGAAGTGCTCTCCTATTATCTCGAATACCGAAAGGAGATCGTTACCCGGCGCACGAAGTTTGAATTGGAGAAGGCCGAACAGCGAGCCCACATTCTGGAAGGGTTGAAAAGAGCACTGGAAAATCTAAACAAAGTGATTGCCATTATAGAAAAATCGAAAGATGTAGATAAGGCGAGAGAAGCCCTAATGGAGAATTTCAAATTCACTAAGGTTCAGGCACAGGCGATTCTGGATATGAGATTGCACCAATTGACCGGTTTGGAGCGGGACAAGCTATTGGAAGAGTATGTAGAATTGATTAAAAATATAGAACAGTTCAAAGCGATTCTTGCCACTCCTCAAAAGGTTCTGGAGATTATCAGGAAAGAATTAATGAGTGTAAAGGAGAAATACGGAGAAAAACGGAAAACCAAGATTAAGGCTCAGGCCATAGAAATGGATATAGAAGACTTGATTCCCGAAGACGATGCAGTGGTTACTATCTCCCACGCCGGCTATGTCAAGAGGCTCCCTGTCTCTACATATCGTGCTCAGAGAAGAGGAGGCAGAGGAATTACGGGAATGGCGACCAGGGAAGAAGATTTTATAGAGGACATATTTATTACCACAACGCACAGCTATATGCTATTTTTCACTAATCTGGGTAAAGTCTATTGGTTGAAAGTTTATGAGATTCCCGAGGCGAGTCGAACTGCCAAAGGAAAGGCTATTGTAAATCTGGTTAGGCTATCTTCTATTGGAGAGTCAATTACAGCGATGGTATCAGTAAGAGACTTCGCCAAAGAGAAAGAGAAATATCTTCTTATGGCAACTTGTAATGGAATGATAAAGATGACTTCTTTGAAGGAATATTCGAATCCCCGGAGAGGGGGTATTATAGCCGTAAAACTGGGTAAAAAAGATAGTCTTATTGATGTCAAGCTTACTACTGGTAAAGAAGAGGCAATTATCGGCACCAGAAAAGGGAAGTCCATCCGTTTTGCCGAAGAGGAGATTCGTTCTATTGGTCGTGCGGGACAGGGAGTAAGAGGTATAAGGTTGGGCAAAGGAGATGGAGTGGTGGGGATGGAGATAATGAAGAAAGGTGATACACTCTTAACTGCCACATCCAAAGGTTATGGAAAGAGGACGCATGTGGACAAATATAGATTACAGGCACGAGGGGGTAAGGGTGTAATTAACATAATAACCGACCAAAGAAATGGTGAAGTAGTGGGAATAAAAAGTGTCACTGATAGCGACGATATAGTGTTAGTTACTTCGCGTGGTCTATTTATACGTCAAGTCGTAAAAGGTATTCGACTCATAGGCAGGAGTACCAAAGGGGTGAGGCTAATCAGACTTGAGGAAGGGGACAGATTGGTGGCCATTGCCAGCGTGGTTAAAGAGAACGAGGAGAAAAAGGGTGAAGAAGTTTGAAGTAATTGAGCATACTGCAGATATGGGGATTAAAGCATACGGTAAGGATTTGGCCGAGCTATTTATAAATGCAGCTTATGGGATGGCAAGTTTGATTACAGATTTGGAGAAAGTAAACCCTAAAGACTCAGAGGATATCTCGTTAGAGGCAGAGAATAAAGAAGAGCTTCTGGTCTCCTGGCTGAACGAAATAATCTATCTTTCTGCTTCCCAGAGCATGCTCTTCTCCAAATTTGAGGTCTCCGAGATAGATGAGAGGCGTCTTAAGGCAAAGATATTCGGAGAAGAACTCGATATCACCAGACACCAGATAGAGACAGAGTTTAAGGCTGCTACTTACCACCGACTGAAAATTTCAAATTCTACTCTCCCTGAAGGAGTTTTGCAGGCAGAGATAATATTCGATATTTAATTTGCACAAACAACCCACACGCCCAGCAAATTAGGTGTGGGGTTGTGCGCTTAAGGATAATATTATGGCAGAAGAGTGGAAAGGGGTATTTGAGAAGATTGATGACTACAGGTGGCTACTCCCTAAGAAAGAAGGGATGAGGGTGCCTGGATTGATATATACCAATGAGAAGATGCTCCAGCACCTCAGGATGGATAGAACACCTGTTCAGGTAGCCAATGTAGCCTATCTTCCGGGAATTGTGGACAAATCTATGGCTATGCCCGATATCCACTGGGGCTATGGGTTTCCCATCGGGGGAGTGGCAGGAATGGACGTCGCTTCTGGAGGTGTAATTTCACCAGGAGGAGTGGGTTATGATATCAACTGTGGCGTGAGGCTTCTTAGGACCAATTTGAAGGAAAAGGATGTTCGTCCCAAACTTCACGATTTAATCTCTGCATTGTTCGTAGCCATTCCTTCAGGAGTGGGGTCTAAGGGAAGAATAAAAATCTCCACTCAAGAAGTAATGGAAGTTCTGGAGAAGGGTAGCCAGTGGGCAATAAAGAAGGGTTATGGGCTTGCTGAAGATGCTTTACATACTGAGGAGAAGGGTTCTATGGAGGGTGCTGATGCTACCAAGGTGGGCCAGAGAGCTTTAGAAAGAGGAAGGCCGCAGCTGGGCACATTGGGAGCAGGAAACCATTTCCTGGAGATTCAAATTGTAGAAGAGATATACGACGAAGAGATAGCTAGAGTTTTCGATATATTTCCCGGACAGATTACAGTGATGATTCATACCGGCTCGAGAGGGCTCGGTTATCAGATTTGTGACGATTACTTGAGAGTAATGGGAAATGCTGTAAGAAAATATAATATCAGTCTTCCCGACCGACAACTGGCCTGTGCGCCAGTAAAGTCGGAGGAAGGTCAAAACTACCTGAAAGCAATGAAGTGCGCAGCTAATTATGCCTGGGCAAACAGGCAGTGCATAATGCATTGGACAAGAGAGACTTTTGAAAGGGTGCTTAAGGTCGGTCCTAAGGACCTGGGAATGGTGCTTATATACGATGTAGCGCACAATATCGCAAAGATTGAAGACCATCTGGTAGAGGGGAAGAAAAGAACGCTTTGTATTCATAGAAAGGGCGCAACCAGAGCCTTCCCTGTAGGACATCCTGATGTGCCTGAGGATTATAAAGGTGTAGGACAGCCGGTTATTATTCCCGGGACAATGGGTTCCGCCTCCTATGTCCTGGTGGGTACCGAGAGAGCTATGCAGGAGACATGGGGAAGTACATGCCATGGTGCGGGGAGAGTAATGTCCAGAACAAAAGCTTTGCATATGATTCGCGGTGAACAGTTACAGAGGGAGTTAGGAGAGAAAGGAATCGTTATTCGGGCAAAAGGATACAAGACATTGGCAGAAGAAGCGCCCAGCGCCTATAAGGACGTTAATGAAGTAGTGGATGTCTGCCACAATGCAGGTATTTCTAAGAAAGTAGCCAGGATGAGACCAATCGGGGTGATGAAAGGATAAGATGCTCGATTTGAAATTTATCAGGGAAAATATAAAAAAAGTCAACAAGGGTTTAAAAAACAAGGGAGAGAAGATTTCTCTCGATGAACTTCTCCAGTTGGATGGAGAGCGGAGGAAAATTTTAGTTGAAGTGGAAAATTTGAAATATAGAAGGAATAAGGCTTCGGAAGAGATAGGGAAATTAAAGAGGGAAGGCAAGGAAATTAAAGAATCGATTGGGGAGATGCAGAAAGTCTCTGAGCGTATAAGAGAGTTAGATGATAAGTTAAAAGAACTTCAGGAGAAGACAAAAAGTCTTCTTTTGATGATTCCCAACCTGCCCCACGAATCTGTGCCTGTGGGGAAGACGCCTAAGAATAATAAGGTTATAAGAGAAGGGAAACCACAGAAGAAGAAGTTCAATTTTGAGCCTCGTGAACATTGGGAAGTGGGGGAGAGTTTGGGAATCCTCGATTTTCCCCTCGCCTCCAGGATTTCCGGCACCAGGTTTGCCCTCCTCAAAGGAAAGGGAGCGAGGCTGGAAAGGGCTTTGATTAACTTCATGCTCGATTTACATATTAAAGGAGGATATAAGGAAATATTGCCACCCTTTATGGTCACTGGTGAGAGCATGATGGGCACAGGACAGTTGCCCAAGTTTTCCATAGAACTTTACAAGTGCAAAGACGATGACCTCTATTTGATTCCCACTGGCGAAGTGCCTCTGACCAATCTGCACAAGAATCAAATTCAAAAGGAAAAAGACTTGCCTTTGAATTATGTAGCTTATACACCATGTTTTCGTAGAGAAGCCGGTTCTTATGGAAAGGATACCAAAGGATTAATCAGGAATCACCAGTTTAACAAGGTGGAACTGGTAAAGTTCACCAAGCCCGAAGATTCTTACGGGGAATTGGAGACTCTGGTCTCTGATGCTGAGAAGGTCCTGGAATTATTGGAGATCCCTTATCAGGTTGTAGCTCTTTGCACAGGCGATTTGGGGTTCGGGGCAGCCAAAACTTACGACCTGGAAGTGTGGATGCCTGGTGAAAACAGGTGGCGGGAAGTCTCCTCTTGCAGTAACTTTACGGATTTCCAGGCGAGGAGAATAAATATTAAGTATAAAAAGGAAGGAACGGGAACACTGGAATATGTTCATACATTGAATGGGTCCGGGATTGCCATTGGTAGGACCTTTGCTGCTATTTTAGAGAATAATCAAACTGAGAAGGGAACAGTAGTGATTCCCAAAATTCTCCAGCCCTATATGAATGGATTGGAGATAATTGATAGGGACTAAAAATGGGCATGGAATCATGGAAAGTTAATAATAAGGTGAAGATAATATTAAGCAGGAACTGGGTTAATGTGCCTGGACTGTTAGTGAATACAGTAAAGGACACAGTTTGTATTAAAGGGGATTTGGCATTTATGGGAGATAAAGTAGACGGACATAATGAATTAACAGTTTCCAGTCAACTGAGGAAGGTGGAGAGGGAAATACTGGCCCTGCGTGATGTAAGACATGTTGACTGGAGAATCATTGGGTGGCAGAAAAAGAAGAATAGATGGGAAAGAAAAGGATTCAAACCCTCAGAATCAGAGGAGAAGAAGGAGTAAGTGGAAGGGTGGCCGAGCGGTTGATGGCGCTGGTCTTGAAAACCAGTTTCCGAGTAATTGGAACGTGAGTTCGAATCTCACCCCTTCCGCATGATTCACAGGAGGGGTCGCTGGAGCGACGAATAAGGAGCTCCGGGTAGCGACGGGCGCGAGACGGTGAGCGCCCCGGGGTCCGAAGGACCGAAGCCCGCGAACGAGGGAGGCGGAAAACAGACAGTTTGGGAAAGATATAGAGAAAATAAGGGTTTTTAAGAAACGGAGAGGTACCCAAGTGGCTGAAGGGGCGGGTTTGCTAAACCTGTAGTAGGTCGAATGGCCTAGCGTGAGTTCGAATCTCACCCTCTCCGCCAATACTATTGAAAAAGGGGTCAGAGTCATTTTTCAAAGATTAGTTGTCGGGGGATATCCTCCATAAGGTTTGAAACAAAGGGGAACGAGAAAATCACTCTGCCCCTTTTTAGGGTGCTTTTTAGGGAGGAAACGAAAAATAGAAAAAAACACTTGACAAAAATTAGAAATTTATATAAAATTACATATTTAGGAAGACAATTTATATAGGTCGAAGACAGTAGGTCTCCGCTTTTGCGGGTTAAATCTTACCTGCCGAGATCAGATAAGGGCAAAAATAAAACTTCTCTGTCTGGGGAAGTTTTTTTATCGCCTGAAAAGGCGAATTTTTTTGCTTAATTTTTTCCAGTTTGGGGGGAAAGAATGGCACGAAAAGAGAAGGAAGCTTTTGTGAACGAACTTACCGATAGGCTAAGAACGAATAATAATTTCATCTTGACTGATTATAAAGGACTGAATGTGGAAGAAATGACTGATCTGAGGAACAGGATGCACAAAATAGGTTGCGAGTTCAAGGTGGTAAAAAATACTCTGGCGCGCTTGGCTATGAAGAATCTCAAATTGGAGAGTTTAATAGAGTACCTTCGGGGACCGACTGCTATTGCCGTTGAAAAAACCGATATTATTGTTGCTACAAAAACTCTTGTAGATTTTTCTCGCAAGCACCAGAATTTAAAGATTAAGGGAGGTTTTTTAGAAGGCCACGTCATCCTTCCCCAGGAGGTGGAATCTTTAGCTAAGTTACCTTCGAAAGAAGTGCTCCTTGCCCAATTATGCCTGAGCCTCCAGAGACCTATTGTTAGGTTTTATGGAGTACTTCAGGGGTTAGGGAGGAATTTGATTTTTCTCTTAGATGCGATTAGGAAGAAAAAGCCAGAAGAAGTAAAGGAGGAATAAAAGATGACGACTGCGAAGAAGAGTAAAGACGAGATTATCCAGACGATTGAAAAGATGAGTGTGCTGGAATTGTCTGAGCTGGTAAAGGCTCTGGAAGAGAAGTTCGGAGTTAGTGCTGCCTCTTTAGCTCCAGTTGGGGTAGCAGCGGGAGCTCAACCAGAAGCGGCTAAGGCTGAAGAGCAGACCGAATTTAGTGTTATTTTGACGAAAATTGGTGACAAAAAGATTCAGGTAATAAAGGTCGTGCGTGAACTTACTGGTTTAGGACTGAAAGAGGCAAAGGACCTGGTAGATAATGCGCCAAAGGCAGTGAAGGAAGGAATAGATAAGAAGGTGGCAGAAGAAATCAAAAATAAGATAAAAGAAGTTGGAGCAGAAGCAGAAATTAAATAAAAAATTTTGAAATTACAAAATTAGGAGGTGTCTGATTTGGCGAAGAAAATAGATTTCGCACGGATTCCTTCAATTATGGATATCCCTAATCTCATTGAGGTGCAGAAAGCTTCCTTTGAAGAATTTTTGCAGAAGGACGTCCCACCTGAAAAAAGGAAGAGGCAAGGTCTTCAGGCGGCTTTTGAGGATATCTTTCCTATTGATAATGTCGACCAAACGCTACGATTGAGCTTTGTGGAATATATTTTAGAAGAGCCTAAGTACGATAAGACAGAAGCGATAAATAAAGACATAATGTATGCCAAGCCATTAAAGATAAGAGTGAAGTTGGAGATCAAGAAAGGAACTCGTAAAAAGCCAATCTTTAAAGAACAAACCGTATACCTGTGCAATCTTCCTTGTATGACTGATACCGGGACCTTCGTTATTAATGGTGCCGAGCGAGTGGTAGTCAATCAATTGCACCGCTCGCCTGGAGTCATTTTTGAAGAAGACCAGGAACCGGGGACCAAAAAGATAAAGATATCATCTTATGGTAAAAGACTCTATGTGGCCAGTATTATACCATATCGGGGAGCTTGGGTAGAGTTCGAATTCGACAACAATAATGCGCTTTTTGTTAAGATCGATAAAAAGAGAAAACTTCCGGCGAGCGTGCTGTTGAAGGCATTGGGTTTGGAAACTCATTCTGAGATTTTACACGCGTTTTATAACACGGAGACCATTCATTTAAAAACTGACATCTCCTCGCGTAATATACAAAAGACTATTTCTTCCTTATCAGGCAAGATCCTTGCTTCCGATATAATTGACAAAAAGACTGGAGAGATATTAGCGGAGGCCAACGAACAGATTACTCTGGAGTTAGCAAAGAAAATAATCAGGGTAGGAATTAGCAAAGTTGAAGTGTTGAAATTTGATCCTACTATTAACGATGTAACTATTCATGAAACCTTAAAAAAGGACAGAATTAAATCGCAGGCTCAAGCAATACTGGACGTATTTCGCAGGTTGCGCGCGCAGGAATATATTACGGAAGAATCGGCGATAGCGTTCTTTAATACGTTGTTGTTCAAGACTAAAAAATACGATTTATCTAAAGTTGGACGCTATAAAATAAATAGAAAACTATTTTCTGTATTGGAAAAGATGAGATCTGAATTACCTACTCAACTGCAGGAGACTATTTGTCGCAGCAACTACTATTTTGGAACCAGGGACAGCAAGAAATTGGAAATCCCTCTAGAGACAAGGCGAACCCTATGTCTGCAGGACATTTTAGCCACAATTAAGTATCTTATCGATTTAAATAATGGAACTGGTGGAGAAATAGACGATATCGATCACCTGGGGAATCGTCGTGTCCGTTCGGTAGGTGAGCTTTTGGAGAATCAGATAAGAATTGGACTTTCCCATATGGCTCGTTTAGTTAGGGAGAGAATGAATATGCAGAGTAGTGAAACAATAAGTGCTCGGGATATAATCAATACTGCTCCAGTGGTGGGAGTTATTCGGAAATTTTTCGGGACTAGTCAACTATCTCAATTTATGGACCAGACAAACCCTCTGGCTGAACTTACTCACAAGAGAAGGCTCTCTGCCTTGGGACCCGGGGGACTGAATCGCAAAAGGGCTGGTTTTGAAGTGCGCGATGTTCACCATTCCCATTATGGTCGGATTTGTCCCATTGAAACTCCTGAAGGTCCTAACATAGGTTTGATTACCAGTTTGTCACTTTACGCGCGAATTAATAAGTACGGACTTATTGAGACACCTTACCGTAAAGTAGTTAAAGGAAAAGTTACTGACCAGATTGAGTATCTCACTGCTGACCGAGAGGATGAGTATGTAATTGCTCAGGCAAATACTCCCGTAAATGAGGAAGGCAAATTTAAAGAAGACCTGGTAGCCACCCGTTGTCGGGGAGATTTTTCTCTGGTTTCGCCAAAAGAGATAGATCTTATGGACATCTCACCGAAACAGCTTGTGGGTGCCTCGGCTGGGTTAATTCCCTTTTTAGAACACGACGATGCTAATCGTGCCTTAATGGGTTCTAATATGCAAAGGCAGGCGGTTCCTCTTCTTATCTGTGAGGAGCCACTGGTGGTCACGGGCATTGAGGAATCTGTAGCCCGGGATTCTGGAGTGGTGGTGACTGCTCGGCGGGCTGGTCGGGTGGAGAGCGTGAGAGCAAATCAAATTATAGTTTGGTGTGGGGAAGATGGCAAAAATAAAGATAATCCTGCAGATATTTACCATTTAAAAAAGTATAAGCGGAGTAATCAGGATACATGTGTGAATCAGCTTCCTACTGTTAAGGCAGGCGACCATGTCAGGAAAGGTCAAGTAATTGCCGATGGCCCAGCTACCTGTCAGGGAGGGCTTGCTTTGGGCAGAAATGTTCTGGTGGCTTTTATGTCTTGGGGTGGATACAATTTTGAAGACGCGATCTTAGTTAGCGAAAGGCTGGTCAAGGATGACATTTTCACTTCAATTCATATTCAAGAATTTGAAGTCGATGCTCGTGATTTAACCATAGGTTCAGAAGAGATAACCCGAGATATTCCTAATGTGGGAGAAGAGGCTCTGAAGAATCTGAACGAGAACGGTATAGTGTATGTTGGGGCTTATGTCTATCCTGGAGATATCCTTGTGGGGAAGGTTACTCCCAAGGGCGAGACCAGGGCTACTCCCGAAGAGAGGTTATTAAGGGTGATTTTTGGAAAGAAAGCTGAGGAAGTTCAAGATGCTTCGCTGAGAGTCCCTCCTGGGGTAGAGGGCAAGGTCTTGGATGTGCAGGTGTTCACCCGTAAGGGGAAAATTTCCAAGGACCAAGAGCTAAAGAAGTCGAAGGAGATCGATCAGAAATATAGTAAACTGATTTCCGATTTGAGGCAAAAAAGGAAGAAAGCACTTTCCCGTGCGAAAAAGTTGAGCAAGGAAGAAAAAGAAAAAATCAATAAATTAACTGAATTTCAAATAGAAGAGCTAAAGAGAAATAAGAAGAAAACGCAGGAGAATCTCCGTCAAGGGGATGACCTACAGGTTACAGTTAACAAAGTTGTGAAGGTTTTCGTAGTAAGTAAGAGGAAGGTTTCCGCAGGTGATAAGTTGGCGGGTAGGCATGGGAATAAGGGCGTTGTCGCCCGCATCCTATCTGTTGAGGATATGCCCTATTTGCCCGATGGGACTCCCGTGGATATAGTGTTGAACCCTTTGTCCATTCCTTCCCGTATGAATGTGGGGCAGATCCTGGAGACAGAATTGGGCTGGGCTGCCCATGAGTTGGGCGTGCAGATGGTTTCGCCCATCTTTGATGGAGCGAAAGAAAAAGAAATAAGAAGTAAGTTGAAACAAGCAAAACTTCCTGAGGATGGTAAAATTACCCTGTATGATGGCCTGACTGGCAAGCCTATGGAAGAGAAAATCACAGTGGGATATATGTATATTATGAAACTGGCACATTTGGTAGAAGATAAAATTCATGCTCGTTCTATAGGTCCCTACTCACTGATTACCCGACAGCCCCTGGGCGGGAAAGCGCAGTTTGGTGGCCAGAGGTTTGGGGAGATGGAAGTCTGGGCAGTAGAGGGATACGGTGCAGCTTATATTTTAAAGGAATTTTTGACCATGAAGAGCGATGATGTCACTGGCCGCACCAAAATGTATGAGGCAATTGTGAAAGGAGAACCGATAGAGGAATCAGGGGTGCCCGAGTCGTTTAAAGTATTGGTAAAGGAGCTTCAAGCCTTAGGTCTGAATGTGGAACTCCAAAAATAAGAATAGGGGTATCCGTTTGACTCCAGTACATGTAATATCTAGAGGTGAGGTGGTAAATTGGTAAAAAAAGCGAGAATAAAAAAATTTAGAGAAAAATTGGACTACAGTGATTTTAAATCCATTCGTTTATATTTAGCTTCTCCGGAACGGATAAGAGGCTGGTCTTATGGCGAAGTTAAAAAACCAGAAACGATTAACTATCGCACTTTCAAGCCAGAATGGGAGGGTCTATTTTGTGAGAGAATTTTTGGGCCAGTTAAGGATTATGAATGTAGTTGTGGCAAATATAAGTGGTCCAAACATAAAGGAATTATCTGCGATCGTTGTGGAGTTGAAGTTACAGAGTCTAACGTGAGAAGGGAAAGAATGGGCCATATAGAATTGGCCGTGCCCGTTTCTCATATCTGGTTTTTGAGAAAGCCCCCTTCTCGAATTGGCATGCTTTTGAGTATGAAGCTGGGAGATTTGGAAAGAGTTGTTTAT
>DAOVHK010000099.1 GCA_030671905.1 Clostridia bacterium
CCGGCCAGACAATTTTTGTGGATGGTGTCTGGCTTGCGGTTTAAGGAGGGAAATTCGATGAACAAACTCTTGAATATCGTTTTACTGGTATTTTTTGTTTTCCTGGTAGGATGTGCAGCCCATCCGGTTACAGGGAAAAGGGAGATTAAATTAGTCTCTACAAAGCAGGAAGTTGCCCTGGGAAAAGCAACTGCTCAACAGGTGGTAAAGCAGTTTGGCGTTTACGATGACCCGGAACTAGACAAATATATAAACGAGGTGGGACAGAAACTGGCCAATGTTTGCGAGAGGAAAAAGATAACTTACTATTTTACTGTTCTGGATACTCCGATGGTGAACGCTTTTGCTGCTCCCGGAGGATTCATTTTTGTCACCAGGGGAATCCTTAGGGAAATGGATGATGAAGCTCAACTGGCAGGAGTGGTGGCACATGAGATTGGACACGTTGTCTGGCGCCATGGGGCAAAACGACTGGAGAAAGCATTTGGTTATTCGGCAATTATTCTCCTGGGAGAAATACTCACTAAGAAAGATTTGAGCCAGTTGAGGCAATATACCAGCTTCCTTTTTTCTTTAATGCTTCAGGGATATAGCAGGAAGAATGAGTTTGAGGCTGATAATGCTGGAGTCCGTTATTCCCTTGCTGCCGGATACGATCCAAAGGGAATATCTGACTTTTTCGAAAAACTTAAAGCTATGGAAAAGAGACCTCCTACTAAATTTGAAACTCTCTTTCGTTCCCATCCACCTACAGGCGATAGAATCGAAAGGATTCAGCTTTATCTGGAACAGGTTGAGTTTGAGGAAACTGGACTGGTAAGGAATCAGGAAAAGTTTAAGAGGTTGACGCAAAATCTGCCTGCCGAGGAATCTCCCAAGTAATCAAGAGCCCTTCCTTAAATGGTTGAAAAAGATGGGGGAATATGTTAAAATCCTATGAATAATTTAGTGGAAAGGAGACTTTTATGGATATCCTTGTCAATCTGGAAAAGTTAAATAGTCATGTTAAGAAAGTTTTGGTGCCTTTTAACCAGGCAATGATTGCATTGCATGGGGATAACCTTAAATCTATCTCCCTTTATGGCAGCGCAGTGGGAGAAGATTTTATTCCTAAAAAATCGAACGTCAATCTCCTTTTGGTAATGGAAAGAATAGACCCTCCTGACTTGAAGAAGAGCTTGAAACTTATTAACCAGGGAAGGAAAAAGGGAATTGTCCCTCTCCTTCTTACTGTTGAGCATATAAAGTCTTCTACGGATACATTCCCTATAGAGTTTCTGGAAATGAAGGAGAATTATGTCCTCATTTATGGGAAAGACACATTGGGTGAACTGGAAGTAAAGGGCCGAAATGTGAGGCTACAATGCGAACAGCAATTAAAGGGGGGATTGATCAGGCTATATCAGGTCTATTTAGAGATAGGGATGAGAAAGAAAAGGATACGCTCTCTTTTAATCAATTCCCTTATTTCTCTTATTCCCATTTTCCGAAGCCTGTTGCGGCTGAAGGGAAAGGCCTTGCCAGTTAAGAAAAGAGATATTATCAGTGGTTTGGAAAGAGAGTTCACTGTTAATGGTGGACTCTTCTTAAAGGTTCTAGAGATGAAAGAGGGTAAAAAGGTAAAAGATAACTTAGAAAAACTTTTCGGTGACTACTTAGAAGAGGTTGAGAAGCTATGCATAATCTGTGACAGGATGGAAGTGTAATGAGAAAAATTAAGATACTGCCGGTAATATTAGTCACACTATTTCTTCTACAGGCTCCTTCTTTGGGGAAGGAGGCTTCCTTTCCCAAGCTGGTGGGATACGTTAATGACTTTGCTCACATTCTCTCATCCAGCGATGTAGCCCGGTTGACAAATCTTGTTACTGAACTGGAAAGAAAGACGACTTCTGAAATTGCTATAGTGACCCTGGAGAGTATACCGGAAGGAGATATAGAAAGTTATGCGGTAGACCTCTTTGAGGCGTGGGGGATTGGGAAGAAGGGTGAGGATAATGGTCTATTAATCCTTGTTAGTATTGGTGAACGACTGATTAGAATAGAAGTGGGTTATGGATTAGAGGGTATCATTACTGATGGTATGGCTGGAGAGGTTATTCGTCAGAAGATTGCTCCCAGTTTCGGGAAAGGAGAGTTCGGTGAAGGGCTTTTTAATGGTACGGCTACTCTTGCCAATTTAATTGCCCGGGAAAAGGAAGTGGAATTACTTGCCCTAAGTTCTCTCCCTCAAGAGAATTATGAGGTGGCTGTTGCCGGGAAGTCTCGGCGCAGGGGAGCTCTGGGGAATCTATTATACTTATTCTTAATTATCTTCTTTATGGGGGGCAGGCTCTTCCTCTTGCCGTTCTTTTTCATGGGAGGTGGCTTCTGGGGTAGAGGAGGAGGAGGGTTTGGAGGAGGATTTGGAGGATTTGGCGGAGGACTCTCTGGCGGCGGAGGTGCCACAGGGAGATGGTGATAAGTAAGAAAAGTTTATTTTTCGAGCGGCGAGGAATTTTTTACCGCTGGGAAACTTCGGCTTCTGCAGGGTGCAGAATTAAACTCGCCCCGATAAATCAGGGCTCAAACAAAATTCTGCTGGGAAGAATTATTGTCAGCCTTGTTTCCTCGCTAAAATTCCAATGCTCTTCAAAATCAACTTTTCTTTAAAGAGGGGACAGAAAAAGAATAGGGAAGAGTTGATTTTTCGATTAGTGAGGGAAAACACTTACTGATTCACAAAAGGAGGATGAATGATGAAAAAGGCATGGATTTTTCTGATTATTTTTGTTTTTTTAATTTTTGTGGGGGTTGCTTGGTACATTTCTGGCCTTAATCGCGTAGTGAGAATGGATGAAGAGGCGAATGAGGCTTGGGCTCAGATTGATACACAGCTCAAGAGGAGAAGCGAATTAATTCCCAACATGGTGGCTACAGCTAAAGGATATATGAAACATGAAAGAAAAGTATTTACTCACATAGCCGATGCGCGCGCAGCACTTGCTGGAGCAAAAACAATTCCGGCAAAGATTAAGGCAGCCGCAAAATTGGACAGTGCTTTAGGCCGTCTTCTGGTAATAGTTGAGCGGTATCCTGATTTGAAAGCCAATCAGACCTTCATCAGGCTAATGGACGAACTTGCGGGGACTGAAAATAGAATTGCTGTGGCCAGGGTGAGGTATAATCGAGCGGTCAAGGGGTTTAATGCCCATATTAGAGAAGTCTTTGGGCGCTTCTTTGCTAAAAAAAGAGACCTGGATGAGCAGCGAACTTATTTCGAAGTTGGAGAGGAAGAAGCTGAAGCCCCCCGGGTTGAATTTTAGCTTGACTGCTTCCCAGAATCGAACTAACGGGAGGGAAAATGGGGAAATTAAAGAACGAATTCTCCTGGTCAAATTCGAGAAATAGTGTTTTCAGGGAATGCCACAGAAAATACTATTACAGTTATTATGGACACTGGGGCGGTTGGGAGTTTGATGCTCCTGACGAAGTCAGGCAGATGTACATTCTGGGAAAACTGAAGAACAGATTTATGTGGGCAGGGGGAGTAGTTCATGACTCTGTCAAGAATGTTCTGGAGGAGACGAAGTCTGGCAGAGTGCCACTGATGAATCGCCTCATCAATTTAACCAGGGAAGAGATGCGGCACGATTTCGAATCCTCAAAGAACAAAATGTACTGGCAAGACCCTAAAAGCTGTGCCTTATTTGAGCACGAATATGATGCAGAAGTGAAAGATGAGAAATGGAAAGACCTCTGGAAGCACGTAGAGACATGCATTCAGAATTTTTATAGTTCAGATATTTTTGATATGGTTAAGAATATCGATTTTTCACTCTGGTTGCCCATAGAGGCGTTTCAGTCTTTCCTCTTCGAAGATACCAAAATCAATGTCAAGTTAGATTTTGCTTACAGAGATAGAAATGGCAGTATTATCATAGTAGACTGGAAAACCGGTAAATCTGAACGTGCCGGAAGCGACATTCAACTTGGTTGTTACGCTTTATTTGCAATTGACCACTGGAATGTGGATTCGGAAAAAGTTAAAACGATTGAGTACAATTTGTACCATAAGAGGGGTATTACAAACAAGTTGGATGCCGGGGACATAGAAGAGATTAAGGGATATATGGGAAAGAGTATCAGGGAAATGAAGTCATTACTGGTAGACCCTGTTCAGAATATAGCTTCCCAAGATGATTTTGCCAAGATACTCAACCGGGAAATCTGTAGCTCCTGTAATTTCAAGAGAATTTGCCTGAATGGAGTTTAAATAGGAAATATTAAAGGTGAAGAATAAAATGAGTTTTTTGAAGATTGTGGAGGAAATTGTAGTCAAGGACCCTCGCTATAAAGTGGAGGCTTACGATTTTGTTATGGGAGCTTTAAATTACACGCAAAGTAAATTTGATAAGCCGAGACATGTTAGTGGTCAAAGACTCCTTGAGGGCATTAAGGAATATGGTCTGGAATGTTTTGGGCTGATGGCTCGCACGGTTTTTGAGAATTGGGGAGTAAAAAGGACGGAAGATTTTGGTAATATAGTTTTCAATATGGTGGATACTGGACTTTTGGCTAAGACAGAGGACGATAGTATTGAGGATTTCAAGCACGGGTACGATTTCAAGGAAGCCTTTGATAAAGGTTATAAATATTGATATATGAGAAAGGAGTAGCGAAGCGTAAGCTTCGCGTCAGATTATAAAGATGACTGAGCCGAAGAAATATCAGAAAGGTCGCCACGTTTATACTAAGTGGGGAAGACAAAGCAAGGAGGTTAAAGTTATGCCCGACCAACAGGAAAAACAGGTGCAAATTCGAATCCAATTGGATGATGTTATGGCTCAGGGGACATATGCCAATTTGGCTTTTATAAGGCATAGTGAGACTGAGTTTACAATGGATTTCATTTACGTTCAGCCCCAGGAGCCGAAAGCGAAAGTGAGGGCGAGAATAATCTCAAGTCCTGGCCATACCAAGAGATTACTCCTTGCCCTACAAGAGAATATTAAAAGGTATGAAGAGAAATTCGGAGAGATAAAAGCAGCGGGTGATCCGGATAAAAAAATAGGCTTCTAAAAAGAGGAACGGACTTTTTCAAAAAAGCAGCCTGTCCCCTTTTTTACATGGAAAGGAGATAGAAATGGGAGAGTGTAACGAAAACACAAATCGGAAGAATTGCAACTGTACTTATGAACCTTGCTCCAGAAAAGGGATTTGTTGCGAGTGTATAGCATACCACTGGAGGTCGAAGGAACTGCCGGCATGTTTTTTTCCTTCCAAGGCAGAGAGGACTTACGACAGGTCTTTAGAAAAATTTATTGAATGCTACAAATGAGTAACGATTGATGTTCAAGGCAAAGAGAGATGAGGAAGATTCTTCTGTTTTTGAGGCTGTGGTTACCAGTGGGGTTGTGGTGTGGTGCCATTTTCTATCTCTCCAGCCTTCCTAGCCTTGCAACGCCCTGGGGAATTTGGGATATAATCCTCAGAAAAATTGCCCATATTACTGCATACGGAA
>DAOVHK010000063.1 GCA_030671905.1 Clostridia bacterium
AATTGCTGAAGCACTGGAAAGGTCGGGAAGATACCGAGAGATGATATTTGGAGTTCTGGAAGAATATGACCTTCCTCGAGAACTGGTCTATTTACCTGTAGTAGAGAGTCTTTATAAAGTGAGTGCCTATTCTCGGGCTCGGGCAGTGGGTCTATGGCAGTTAATGGAAACTACTGCCAGAAACATGGGATTGGTTATTAATTACTGGATAGACGAGAGAAGAGATCCGGAAAAGTCTACCCGTGCTGCTCTTAAATTCCTCAAAGACCTCCATGCCTGGTTTAATGACTGGCATTTAGCTCTGGCCGCTTATAATCGGGGACAAAGTGGAATTGGTCGTGATTTAAAATTTTCTAAGGCTGTCGACTTTAACCAGTTGGTAGAGAGAAAAGCTCTGCCCAAGGAAACGGAAAACTTTGTTCCCAAATTTATGGCTTGTGTAAGTATTGGAGAAAATTATCAGGATTACGGTTTCCCCTTAAATTTTGAAGAGCCTTTAAGTTATGATGAAGTAGTTTTAGATAAGGTGATTGACCTGGAAGTTATTGCCAAGTGCGTGGGCACAACAGAGGCTAAGATAAAAAAATTGAATCCTGCTCTACGAGCCTGGTGTACTCCCAAGAACTATCCCAATTTTAAGTTAAAGCTTCCTCCCGGCACAGAGGAGAAATTTTTTACTAATATCGTCAAGGTAAAGGATTTAACTCCGGGAAGGGGATTTATTCGCTACAAGGTGAAAAGGGGAGATATTTTGGGAAGAATTGCTCGAAAATACTATACTACCGTCTATGCAATAAAAAGAGACAATAGGATAAGAAATATCAATAGAATCAGGCCAGGACAGCTCTTGATTATAAGACCTGGAAGAAAATACTTCCGTAAGAAAAATTGATGAATTCCTTGCAGGAGCAAAGTAGTTTGAGGTGTGAAAAATGACTCAACATACTCAAAACGAAGGGATGAAACCAGTATATATCGAGGCGTTCGACCTCGACGATGCCTGGTTCCAGTGTCTCTCAGCAATACTGGAGAAGGGACAAGTCTACACGATTACCAGGGGTAGCTATAAGGGGCAGAAGAGGCTCGAATTCGACTTCGTTACTCTCAGGGTTAAGAAACCTTCTCATCAGATAATACCCATCATTCCCGAAGGTTTGGGAATTCCTCCCCCAACCACCATGGAATACGTTCAGGGTTATCTGGAATATCTTTTGACCGGAGCTAAAACAGAAACAGAAGACTATACTTATGGTGAGAGACTGGTTGACCCTAAGGTGAGAATGATGATGAGAGAAATTCCTCCTAATGGTACCACCACCACCACCATGGAGAATGTCCAGATCTATCTGAAATACCTTTTGACCGGAGTCAAGCCAGAAACCGAACACTATATCTATGGTGAGAGACTGGTTGACCCCAAGGTTAGAGAGGGAAAGAAAGAGATTCCTCTTAAGGTTAACCAGGTAGAGGAAATTATAAAGATGTACAAGACAGAAGGATATGGGACAAATCAGGCGATAATGGAGATTGGAATGCCTTCTGACGTTAGTTTAAAAGACCCTCCCTGTTTGAGATTAATAGATACCAGAATCAGGTATGGCAAACTCCATTTTATACCTTATTTCCGGTCCTGGGATTTATGGGGAGGTTTTCCCTCAAACCTTGGGGGACTGCAACTGGTAAAACAGTATATGGCAGAAGAGATCGGAGTTGAAGACGGAGAAATTATAGCAATAAGTAAAGGGCTTCACTTGTACGATTATACCTGGGAGTGGGCTAAGCAAAGAACAACAAAATACGACAAAAAAATAGAGTGAACTGATAATACATTTCTCTATTTAAACGGAATTGAACCCAAAAGAGTGGTGGAAAAACTTTTCAACCCTAAATCAATAGCAGTTATCGGTGCTTCCCGCCAAGAAGGGAAAGTTGGCCATAGCGTTTTGAAAAATCTCCTCCAATATGGCTACCCGGGAAAGATTTATCCCATCAATCCAAAAGCAGAAGAAATTTTGAGAACAAGAACATATTCCACAATTTTTGCTGTGGAAGGGGAGATAGACCTCGCTGTGGTTGCCATTCCTTCTCAATTTGTTCCTTCTATCCTTAAAGATTGCGTAAGCAAAAAAATCGGCGCAGTAGTTATTATTTCCGCCGGCTTCAAAGAATCTGGTAAACAGGGTTCCCAACTCGAAAGAGAACTAGTTGAAACTATCAAAAACTCAGGTATAAGGGTACTCGGTCCGAATTGTCTTGGAATTATCGATACTGCTTCAAGCCTCAACGCCTCTTTTGCCGCAGGTATGCCTTCCCCAGGAAATATTGCCTTTTTTTCCCAATCTGGCGCTCTATGTACTGCCGTTTTAGATTGGGCACTTGGGGAAGATGTCGGATTTTCAAAATTCATTAGCCTGGGAAACAAGGCAGATATCGACGAGGTGGACCTGTTGCTTACCCTGGCTGATGACCAGGAAACCAAAGTCATCCTCGGCTACCTGGAAGGAGTAAGCAATGGGACTAGATTTATGGAAGTAGCTAAAGAGGTTTCCCGAAAAAAACCTGTTATTATTATCAAATCTGGACGGACACAAGCCGGTGCAAGAGCTGCCTCTTCACACACAGGAACCTTGACAGGTTTGGACACCGCCTATGAGGCAGCTTTTAGACAATGTGGGATAATCAGAGCTGAGACAGTACAAGCTCTTTTTGATTACGCTATTGCCTTTGCCCATCAACCTCTTCCCCGAGGACCAAATCTTGCTATTCTGACCAATGCCGGTGGTCCGGGAATTATTGCAGCTGATGCAGTAGAAAATTCTATTCTCCAGATGGCTTCTTTCAGGGAAAACACAATTAGTAAACTCCGAAAAGAACTCCCCTCTAACGCTTCCATATATAATCCAGTTGATGTGATTGGTGATGCAGGAGCAGATCGTTATGAGAAGGCAATGAAAACCATCGTTGATGACCCGGGAGTTGATAGCCTTACTGTAATTTTGGCTCCTCAAGCGATGACTAAGATAAAAGAAACGGCAGAAGTTATACGCAAGATTTCCTCAGCAGTCTCTGACAAACCCATTGTCTCTTCCTTTATGGGACGGTTGGAAGTTAAACAGGGCATAAGGATTTTGCGTTCGGGAAAGATACCTAATTATTCTTACCCGGAGCGTACTATTTCTGCTCTGGAGGCTATGGTTAAGTACCGAAAGTGGAAAGAGACACCTTCTGGCAAGATGCTGTCTTTTGAGGTAAATAAGAAGAAAGCAGAGAATATTTTCACAAAAGCAAAAGAAAAAAGCGAAGCAAATTTGACTACCGAAGAGACAAGAGAAGTACTCTCAGCCTATGGTTTTTCTCTTCCCCAGAGAATCGTTACTGAGACTTCGCGTGAGGCAATCTCTGCGGCGAACTCCCTCGGTTACCCCGTGGTGATGAAAATTGTCTCACCCGATATTTTACACAAGTCTGATGTAGGGGGAGTTAAGGTGGGAATCACTGAGAAGTCTCAAGTTGCCAGAAGCTTTGAAGACCTCATCTCAAATGCAAAGAGATTTATGCCAGAAGCGTTAATCCTGGGAGTAACTGTAGAAGAGATGATTGCACCAGGGAAAGAGGTAGTATTAGGCTCCTCCAGAGATCCGTCCTTCGGTCCTCTTCTTATGTTCGGGCTTGGTGGAATCTATGTAGAAGTCCTTAAGGACGTATCTTTCAGGATTGCACCATTAACTTTCAATGAAGCAGAGTTAATGATAAAAGAAATTCGTTCCTACCCAATTCTTAAAGGAGTGCGAGGAGAAGAACCTTCTGACTTAATAGCAGTTAGAGAGTCTCTGTTAAGACTGTCTCAACTGGTTACAGATTTTTCCGAAATTTTGGAGATTGATATAAATCCATTGATGGTTTTACCTGCGGGGAAAGGAGCTGTGGTAATAGACTCCCGCTTAACAATAAAAATTTAATGAATGAATTTGAATAAAGGAGGATGAAATGGTCTCTCTATATGTAGGTTCTACTTCCGAATATTCCGGAAAGACTCTGGTTTGTATAGGTTTGGGAAAGAGGTTTCAAAACGATGGTATATCTGTTGCCTATTTTAAACCTCTGGGAAAACTTCCTGTTAGAGTAGGAAAGGTATTAACTGACGAAGACGGAGTCTCCATGAAGGAAATTTTGGGACTCCGGGACCCACTCGATTTAGTTTGCCCGGTTGTTTTGACTCAGGACCTCACCATTCAAGCCTATACGAAAAAAATAAAAAATATCGAGGATAAAGTGATTGACGCTTATAATAAAATTTCTAAGGGTAGAAATTTGGTTCTAATAGGAGGAGCGGGTAATCTCAACGAAGGTTCATTCTTAGGTATCCCCGGAAAAAAACTAATTAAAAAAATGAAAGCAAAAACCGTATTAATTAACAAATGCGAAACAGATATTTCAGTAGACCCTATTCTTGCTGCCAGCGAGCTTCTGGGAGACAGTTTTATAGGTGTCGTTCTAAACCGCGTAGCCTCAGACAGGATTGACTACTTTAAAAGAAGAATAGTCCCTTTTTTAAAGAGAGAGGGAATCGAAGTTTTGGGCATGATTCCTCAAGATACCTTATTAAATGCTATTAGCATTGGCGAACTCTGTGATAACCTGGGAGGAGAAGTTCTCTGTTGCGATGATAAACTGGATGAGCTAGTGGAACATTTTATGATAGGGGCTATGAATGTCGAAGGGGCTTTAAGGTATTTCCGAAAAGTTCAAAACAAAGCGGTTATTACTGGAGGTGACCGCCCGGACATCCATCTTGCTGCTCTGGAAACTTCGACGAGATGCATTATTTTGACAGGCAACCTTTTCCCCGGCAATATTATAATTTCTCGAGCAGAAGAACGGCAAGTACCGATGATATTGGTTAAAGAAGACACACTCACAACGGTTGAAAAAATAGAAAGTCTACTGAGACACTTGAGAGTTAGCGGGAAAAAGAAAGTAGCCAGAGCAGTAGAACTGGTTAATCGGGAGATAAATTTCCGGTCTTTATATGATAAATTAGGTATCAAGGCAAAATAAAATGTTGTCGCAGGGCGATAGCACTGCGTTAGAGCCACCTTAATGATTCCACTTAAAGACACCATACCATCAGAAAGATATCCCATTACCACCGTATTTCTAATTGTGGCAAACATTTCTGTTTTTTTTTATGAGCTTAGTCTCGGTCGACAATTGCCAGAACTTGTGAAATTTGCCGGTGTGGTGCCCGCGCGCTTTTTTGATTCTCACCTCTATGTATCTCAAGGACTCCTTAGGAGTTACTTTCCAATATTCACTTCCCTTTTCCTACATGGAGGATGGGTTCATCTTCTGGGCAATATGTTGTATCTCTGGATTTTTGCTGATAATGTAGAGGATAGATTGGGACATTTTAAGTTCCTGATTTTCTATCTTCTTTGCGGATTGGGGGCAAGCTTAGCTCATATCTTTGCCAATCCCACTTCTTCTGTGCCCTCAATTGGTGCCAGTGGGGCTATTGCTGGGATTTTGGGTGCATACTTTATCCTCTATCCTAAATCCCGGGTCATCACTCTTGTGCCAATCTTTTTCTTTTTCCAGATAATTAAGCTACCTGCTTTCATATTTTTAGGAGTTTGGTTTTTAATGCAGTTTTTCAGCGGAATGTTAACCTTAGGGCCGGGGACTGCCCAGGCAGGAGGAATTGCCTGGTGGGCACATATTGGCGGATTTTTAAGTGGAATATTTTTTATTCTACTCTTAAAAGGCAAAAAACATCCCAAAAGAAAGTAAATAGAATTTTTTGCTATGTATAAAAAATATCTAATAGATAACGGTTTGAAAGTCATAACAGCTCCAATGAAAGGGACGCGAGCAGTCACTGTTTTGATTTTAATTGGAATAGGGTCCCGCTATGAATCTGAGCAACTGAACGGCATTACCCATTTTTTGGAGCATATGCTCTTTAGGGGAACGAGCAAGCGTCCAAGTGCCAAAACCATTTCCGAAACTATTGATAGAGTAGGAGGAGAACTAAACGCTTATACCAGCGAAGAGAGCACTGGCTTTTTCATTCACTTAGCCAGTTCTCACCTGGAGCTCGCTCTCGATGTTCTTTCAGATATGTTACTTAATTCCAAATTTGAAAGAGAAGAGATTGAAAAGGAAAAAGGCGTGATTTTGGAAGAGATTAATATGCATCAGGATAAACCAGATATTCAGGTTGTAAATATTTATGAATCTCTACTCTACGGCAACCAGCCCCTGGGCTGGGAAGTAATCGGAAAGAAGGAGGTAGTTAAAAATATTGATCGGGAAAAATTATTGGCTTATAGGAAGAATAAATTTTCTTCCAATAATACTGTAGTTTCCATTGCTGGTGATATCCAGTCTGGAAAGACTTCGGCTTTGGTTAAGAAGTATTTAAGAAGCTGGAAAAACAGAAAAAAACCTTCTTACCTGCCTTTAAAAGAAAAACAGACTGCCCCTGCTACAACTCTTCAATATAGAAAGACTGACCAGGCTTATCTATGTCTGGGAGTAAGGACTTTTGCTTATAAACATCCCGACTATTGTGTGCTCAGGGTTTTAAATACGATTCTGGGAGGAATGGTAAGTTCCCGGCTCTTCGTTAGACTTCGAGAAGAAGAAGGTATGGTTTATTCAGTTTATTCTTTAAGGGAATCTTATCTGGATGGGGGGAACCTGCGTGTCAATGCGGGAGTGGAGATAAACAAAACAGAAATTGCCATTACAACCATTTTGGAAGAGTTTAAAAGAATGTGTCAAGAAATTGTTGGAAAAGAAGAATTGGGAAAAGCTAAAGAATACTTGAAAGGAAGACTGACTCTGGAACTGGAGCTTTCTTCAGGGGTAGCGAGTTTTCTGGGCCATCAAGAACTTCTTTTAGGAGAGATTAAACTGCCGAAAAAACAGATGAAAGAAATTGAAAAAGTTACTTCAGACGACATAAACAGAGTAGCCAAAAAGATTTTCGTTAAGGAGCACCTTAATCTGGCAGTAGTTGGTCCGTTTACAGATAAAGAAAAATTTGTAAAATTGTTAAAATTTTAATTTTTCGCTTGATGAATAGGTCATTTATGTATATAATTCTATGGTGAAAGGACAAACAATGGATAAAATAAAAAAACCTCTTCCAGTAAAGTTAATAATGGGTATGATATCTCCGAATGTAGACCTTTTCGACCAGCTAACACAAACTTTAGTCGAGAAATTTGGGCCGGTAGATTTGAAAAGCAATGTATTCAACTTTGACAAGATCGATTACTACGAAGAAGAAATGGGCAAAGATTTAAAGAGACGATTTTTAAGTTTTTGTGAGTTAATCGAAACAAGGGAGTTAGTAGAGATTAAATTATTTACCAACAGTCTGGAAGAAAAGTTTTCGCTTTCCAAAGATGAACCAAGCCGTCTTATTAATCTTGACCCAGGTTATCTCGATTGTACAAAGCTGGTCTTAGCCAACACTAAAGATTCACCAAACAGAATTTATTTAAGAGAGAGAATCTATGCAGAGATAACTTTATATTTCAGCCAGGGAACTTTTAAGTTCCGACCCTGGACTTTTCCCGACTATAAAACCCGGGAGTACATTGAAACGTTTAATCAGATCAGGAAACTTTACATTAGTCAAAAGCGCAATATTATTTCCAAAAAAGTAGATAAAAAATTTTAAACTTCTTGACAAAATTTCATTATCGCATTATAATTATTTTAAAAGGAGTAGCTCCGATTCATCCAGCCCTTGCTCTCAGGGGTGGGATTCATCGGAGCGTTGGAAAATTTTGAAAACTCTTTTTAAGGGCAATTAGCTCAGCGGGAGAGCGCTGCTTTCACACGGCAGAAGTCGCTGGTTCAACCCCAGCATTGCCCAGGTTAACGATTGGAATTTTAAATTCCTAGTTTTTTTTAA
>DAOVHK010000188.1 GCA_030671905.1 Clostridia bacterium
GCAAGACTGTTTGTACTGTTGCAGGAGGTTTTACCGGGTACAAAGAAGCAGAAGGCCAGTGGGTTCCGACTGATACTGATAATAACTGGGACACAACTATCAAATGTGGAAAGTTAGAGAAAACCGAGATGGAATATGCAACAGAGGACTGGCAGGCTTATACGAATGAAAAATACGGCTACTCTTTGAAATATCCTCAACCCTGTCTTTATGGTGGTTTGCCGGGCTATTGCAAGCAGAGTCCGCCAGAAGAAAGGCCTCGGGAATGCTTGTGCTATTTTAACGCTGAAAATCCAGACGAGGTTTCTCTCGGAACGTTTACTGGCACAAAATCTGATTTAACCGGCGCTTCATTTGTAGTTTTTCATTCTATCTACGTTGATTCTTATAGTCCGCCTGCTGGTACAGATCTTGTCAACTGGCTCAAAGAAAAATTCCCTTATCAAGAGATTCCCGATGAGATAAATACGGAGATAGACGGCATACCAGCTGTAAAAGTTTATACTCCTTTTTCAGGAATGGCCTGGTCCCAAGAAGACATTTACTTTGTCAAGAACGATAAGCTGATTAAGATTCAGATGTTAGATGTGGACAACCAAGATAATAGGGCGTTGTATGATAAAATACTTTTTACTTTCAGTATTTCAGAGTAATTAATTCTGCCAGACAGGTTCTAACATCGTCCGTCCCCCGGAGTTATTGAAGCCCGAGCCAATCCTTCAACTGAGCTTATCCTGAATGTAGTTGAAGGGTTCAGGACAAGGGGCTCTGGCTGGGAGAATATTAGAGGCTGGTCTTTTACAAACTTAACCTACCACTTCATCAGATATTCATGATAGTCATCTCCTCTAAAAAAACATTTTGTTTCCTCACAGTGGACTTTGGTATTAATTACCATTTGGATTACAGTGGGGAAATAGCCTTCAAGAACCTGACAGTGAACTGGATGGAGGTTAAAATCTGTAACTCTTAAAATCATGTATCTTTTTTCTTCATTGAGTTCTACTGTTTCAATATTTCCAACCGTATAATATTTTTTCCACATTTCTGTGACACTCTCGGCCACTTTCCGAACAGAAAGGAAGTATTGGAGAAAGAGCCTAATAATTATAGCAGTCTTAGGACTAAATTCGCCCAAATTTCTAAAATCTTCCTTGTTAAAATTAAGTACCTTCTTGGCAACAACCATCATAAGAGGCTCCAGGCCTAATGGATAGAAAGTCATTGCTCTTATCTTTCTGTATTTTAGTGGATAACCGAGCCTTGTTATAGTATCTTCTAATTTCTTTAATCCCTCTTTACCTCTTTCTTTAAGAACAAAGGCTGCTATGTTTTTCAAAGACATTCCTCTCACCTCTCCTTTAATTTTCATGAATTCATCAAATTCCTCTTTTGAGATTTTTTGTTCCATATTACTCCATTATAGCACAAAACCTGAGTCTTTGGCTTGGGTTTTTGGTATGGTAGAATAGAGGTGAAAGGTCTCAATATGATTTTAATAAAAAATTCGTATGTCTAAAACATTAATTGCAATCATTATTATAATCATTGTTGTGGGATTGGGCTATTGGGTTTATCAATCAATTTCAGCACCTCAAGGAATAACTGAGGCAGAAGCCAAGAACTGTGAAGTTGATGTTGATTGTGTTGTTTTTGGAGAAGATGGGGACTGTAGTTGTGGATGTTTTAATAAAAACTATCAATGGAAAAAAGAAGGTGATTGTTTCTGCGCAGCCCCGAAGTCATGTAAATGTGTAAATGGGAAATGCGAGGGAGTTTTTGAAGAAAACAAAGAAGCAGCAATAAAGAATCTTTTTGCTGATAAATACGATAAAGATGCTTCAGAGATAATTATAGAAATCAACCAGGAGACAGAAAATCACATTAGAGGTGGAGTTGTGCTTCCTCCTGGCGGTTCCGAGAATTCAGGCATGTTTTTAGCAGTTAAAGTTAATGATAAATGGGAATTAGCACACGACGGTCAAGGTGCTGTTCCTTGTCTGGTTGCTGCAGAATACAATTTTCCAGCAGATATGGTTAAACAATGCGTCGGTGGGGACACCATTGTAGAAGACAGAAGAGAAGAATCCTGCCTGAAGTCTGGTGGTCAAGTAACGACCTCTTTATGTTGTAAGTCAGCAGAGGATTATCCAAATCTCTGTCTTATTGGTCCCTGTGGCTGTTCACCAGAAAATAGTCATCAAGTTAAGATTTGCGATTGTGGAAATGATAAATGTTTTAACGGTAATGAATGCGTAGCTCTGGAAAATAAATAGGAAACTCTTCCATAAACCAAGTTCTAATATTGTACCATCTCCGGAGCAAAGATTAGAATATAGGAGATAGAATTTAGGGATTTTAATACTTAGCCCGAGATTACTTCTCGGGTTTGTGGTAAAATGGAGTGTATGGAACAAATGATTTCACAAGAAGAATTTGATGAGTTGATGAGAATTAAAGGAGAAATAAGAGGAGTTTCGATAAAAAGCGATTTAGAATTTATACTTAAAGAAAGGGGGAGTGAAGATTTAAATAAAATAGAAAAAACGATAACAAATTTTGGTTATCCA
>DAOVHK010000132.1 GCA_030671905.1 Clostridia bacterium
AAACATATCCCACATCGTCCACAAGCAGAAGTCCGTTCCATCTCTACCTGAGCCACTCCATTGTCAATTTTTACTACTCTTCCCTTCTCTTCCATTTCAAAACATCCTAAAATTTGTGCGTAGTGTAGCCCTTGGAGTAGCGAAGCAAAGCTTCGCGATTATAACGCGGAGCTATCTCTCCGCTACTTCTCTCACTTAAAAAGGTCGGTGCTTAAATATCTATCACCAATATCAGCCAGGATAGTAACCACTATCTTACCTTTACCTAACTTCTTGGCCACCTGCAAGGATGCCCAAACATTGGCTCCAGAAGAGATTCCCACCAATAACCCTTCCTCCTTCACCAATCTCTTTACCATTCTCTTTGCATCTTCTTCATTAACTTTAATTATACCATCTAATAAATCCCTATCCAGAACTTCTGGTACAAATCCTGCCCCAATCCCTTGAATTTTATGTGGCCCAGGCTTGCCTCCTGATAACACTGAGCAGTCCTTAGGTTCCACGGCAATAATTTTTATTCCTGGTTTTTTCCTTTTCAACAATCTTCCCACGCCAGTTAAAGTGCCTCCTGTTCCCACTCCTGCTACAAAAGCATCTATTCTTCCCCTGGTCTGCCTCCAGATTTCTTCGCCTGTAGTCTTATAATGGATGTGGGGATTGGCAGGATTATTAAACTGCTGAGGCATAAAATAATCTCGGTTTACTCTAACCAACTCCTCAGCCTTTCTTATTGCTCCCAGCATCCCTTGACTTCCAGGGGTAAGAACGATTTTTGCTCCATACGCTTGAAATAATTGTCTCCGTTCGATGCTCATATTGTCTGGCATTACCAGAATAAGTTTGTATCCTTTCACTGCAGCCACCAATGCTAAACCAATCCCCGTATTCCCGCTTGTAGGTTCAACAATGGTTGCTCCTCTTTTCAAGTAGCCATTCTTTTCAGCTGCTTCCACCATAGAAAGTGCGATTCTATCCTTAACGCTTCCTCCAGGATTTGCTAATTCAAATTTTGCCAGAATGCGAGCTACATGGCCACTTGTAATACGGTTTAGTTTAATCAGGGGAGTGGAACCTATTAATTCTAAGACATTATCTGCCACTTTAAGACTCATTTTTCCTTCTTTCTCTTCTCAGTGAACTCTTTTTCTATTTCTTTTTTTTTCTTCTCTACATATTTATCTATTTCGCTAGTGATGCCTTCCAAATTCTCTATTTTACTCAGCCTCTTCTCCAACAATTCCTGTTCTTTCAAAACAAGGCGAATAGCATCGGCCACCGGGTCGGGAAGTTTAGAGTGTTCCAGCGCCTGGATCTCTTTCCCACTAAAACCCAGACCAATCCTTCCCGGTATTCCTACCACAGTGGCTCCCGGGGGGACATCGCTTAAAACCACTGACCCCGCTCCGATACGAGCATTTTCTCCAATTTTAATTGCTCCTAACAACGTAGCTCCTGCACCTACAACTACATTGTCTCCCAGGGTAGGATGGCGTTTCTTTTTCCCCAGGCTCGTTCCTCCCAACACCACGCCCTGATAAAGGAGACAATTGTTCCCAATCTCTGCAGTCTCACCAATTACTACACCCATCCCGTGGTCAATGAAAAACTTCCTTCCAATAGTTGCTCCGGGATGGATCTCAATTCCCGTGATCCAGCGACTAATATGCGAAATCAAACGGGCTATCACATACTCCTTTCTCTTATAGAAAAAATGGGCAATTCGATGAAACCACAAAGCATGGAGTCCAGGATAGCACAGTATTACCTCGAGAATGTTCTTTGCTGCCGGGTCCTCATCAAACACTGTTTTAATATTCTCTTTAATAGTTTTAAACATGTGATTTTTACTCCTATCCTTTTTATTTATCGCTCTTTTTTTGTTTCTTAAGATAATCTTCTATCGCTAATTTCAAAGCCTCCTCAGCCAGCATAGAGCAATGCATCTTTACCGGAGGTAAACCATCCAGCGCTTCAGCCACAGTCTTATTCGATATCTCCAGCGCCTGTTCAATAGTTTTCCCTTTAACTAATTCAGTAACCATGGAACTTGTAGCAATAGCTGCTCCACACCCAAAGGTCTTAAACTTGGCATCAACGATTATATTGTCTTTAACCTTAATATAAAGTTCCATTATATCTCCACATATAGGATTACCTACATGGCCGACTCCGTCAGGATTTTCGATCTCTCCTACATTCCTGGGATGCATAAAATGTTCCATTACTTTCTGGCTATATTGTTGAGGTGCCATTTCTTGCTCCTTTTGTATAAACCTGGATTTCAGATTTGAAAGGGAAGGGGATGGACCAATCTGTGCTTTGAAAGTTTCACGCCCTCTTTACACAAGTCTTCTAACGTGGTAGAATCCAGCACTTCGTTTATCTTGTCAGTTAATCTCTTCCATAAGATATAAGGAACACAGGTAGAAATGCGCTCACATAAATCTTTTGAATTTCGCGGCTGGACACAATGTGCTACAGCTATAGTCCCCTCCAGAGCCCTAACAACATCACCAATTTTAATCCTTCTTGGCTGGGAGATTAGTAGATAGCCTCCTTTTGGACCACGGACGCTCTTAATTAGTTTGGCATGCCGAAGACGGACAAATAGTTGTTCAATGTAATTCTTGGAAATTCCTTCCCGCTTAGATATGTCTCGGATAGAAATAGGTCCCTGACCGTAGTGGAGAGCAAGGTCAAGCATGCACCTTACTCCATACTCTCCCTTAGTAGATAACAACATAATTCTTTCTCCCTTCTATCTCTTTTTTGAAAACAGGTATTCCTTATCCGATTTTTCCGCTATCTTTAAATACTAAAATAGTATAACAAATCTGACTAATTTTGTCAAGTATAAAATCACTTCCGCTAAAGCACATAGTTTCCTTTCTTAGCTTATCAATTGCTTTCGAATCTTCTCTTCTTCAGGAATACCATATGTCTTGAGGATAATTTCAGAAGGACTGTTTATGCCCAAGCCTAATTCAACTGCTCTTTTGATTTGGGGCTGGTCCCAAACACTCTTCCTCTGAATTTCCTCAATGGTACCCAGTGTCTTAAGTAACGCCAGCCCAGTAACATCATTAGCCACTAAATCTGAGGTGGCCATTACCAAACCGGGCCGAGCTATATCTCCATGAGAAGGTCCACCGGAAACGAAGACCTTTGTGGCATCCATCACCAAAAAGGAAGGTTTCCTTGCCAGATGAATCTCGCTGAGCATGCTAGCAAAATAGTCTTTCCTTTTAAGATGAAGATATTTTCTGTCAGAAGGAGGTATCAAGCCTACCCAATTTTTTATGCCCATAGTGAAGTCAGCAATAATATGAGTCTTTGCTACTGGCAGGCTAATTATGTGGTCGACCTGTTTCACCAACTTGGGTATGCGAAATCCATTGGGCCAATGGTAAGAATTTTCCGGATTAACTTTTACATAATCTCCTTTACCAAAAACGACTGCCTCCGCGCCTCCTTTAACAGCAGCTTCATATATACCCACTTTCTTCATTGCTTTTAAAGTATCCCACCAGGGATTTGAACGGTCGGCAACAATTATTCTCTTGGCACCATTCTCTCTGACCATGTTCACCACCTCGAATACTACCTCTGGGTTGGTTGTCCCAGGATGGGGGTCGTCGGAATTAACGTTTGGCTTAATCAGGACAGACTCTCCCGATTTGATGAAATCTAACCCACCGGCTAAGTTTATAGCCCGGCGAACCGAATCGGCTATTGAATCACCTCTGGCTATACCAACTAAAACAGCAGAAGTTTTTGCCCGCTGTTTTAAAGGAAAAAAGTTCCCCAGGAAAACAGTGGTTCCCAGGAGAGATACCATTTTTAAGAATTCTCTTCGGGAAAATTTTTTTCCAAAAATATCACTCATAGTAATACCCTCAATCTGCTCCCATCCCTCTTAAAAGAAGGACCAGGCCTACCACATTCAAAAGCCCCACCATCAAACAGAACACAGGAATACCCAGAATCGGGGGAAGAAAAACGCTCACCAAAAGAGCGCCCAGGCAGGAACT
>DAOVHK010000079.1 GCA_030671905.1 Clostridia bacterium
GTTCTTCCTTAAAAAAATAAGCAAAACTGCCATATTAAGATTTTATAAAATTAATTTTTGTCCTGTCAAGTAAATAAGAACTAAAGAGTCTAGTGGCCATTGTAAATTAGGAGGGTAAAGAGCTATCGTTCCATTATTCCTTATATTGCATTTATAATTTTCTCGGGTAGGGTAAATTCATTACCTCCTACATGCGAGAGCGGCCTGGCCTTTAAAGGGTTATACTTCCCTTTTACAAAAAGTCCTCTTTTCACTTCCCCATCCACTACTCTTCCCACCACGATTATGTGGTCCCCAGCTTCATACATTGCTTCCAGCTTACATTCAAACTGAGCCAGCGCTTCAGCCACTTTCGGTGATTTTATCTTTTTAGATTTCTGTTCAGTAAGGTGCGCTTTTCTAATCTCACTGACTCCTTTAGGAAAATCTTCGCCACAGGTCCACAGTTGGTTGAGCATGTCCACACCGGGAATATTAACTGTAAAATCTCCCGTCTCCCTGATATTGGATATGGTGTGGTGGTCGGGGTCTGAAGCAAAGGCAATCATTGGTGGTTCCACTGAAGCAGGCATTACGAAACTAAAAGGTGCAGCGTTAGAGACGCCCTGTTTACTTACTGTGGAAATTAGAACAACAGCCCTGGGAACCAATAACTTGTACCAGTATGATAGCTCTATTTTCATGGTGACCTCCTGAAATTCTGGCCTTAACAGGTTAAATGCAAGGCAGCGATGGTTTTACCCGATGGGGAAAGGCGATTATATTCATCACAAGCTTTTTGGGTAGTATCTACCACCAATTTTATCCCTTGGGAAGTTAGATAACTTTCTACTTCCTTAGGGACTTCCATCAATCCCGAAGCTCCAGTGCCAACAATTAGAATTTCGGGCTTCTCCTCTATAGCTTTCTCAATGTCAACTACCTGTAGTCGGTGGCCTTCTTTTCTCCACCAATTACCATCAACATGGTCGGGATAGATTATCACATCAGAGGTGTACTCTTTCCCATCGACAACTATCCTGCCAAAATCGTAATGTTCTATCATTTTCTATTTCTTAAAATAGTATAGAAGGGCGTCAACTATTCTTGTGGATGCCTTTCCATCGCCATAGGGGTTAACCGATTTAGCCATCCTCTCATACATTCTCTTATTATCAAGTAACTTACAGGTCTCTGTAAATATTCTCTCTTTAGATAAGCCAACGACTTTTACCGTACCAGCCTTTACACCTTCCGGCCTTTCAGTAACTTCTCTTAACACTAACACGGGCTTACCCAAAGAGGGTGCCTCCTCTTGCAGCCCGCCGGAATCAGTTAACACTAAGAAGCACTTATTCAAAAGATTCACAAAATCAAGATAATCTAATGGTTTAATAAGATGGATGCGAGGGGAATTTTTCAGTGTTTTATAAACAACATTCTTCACATTAGGGTTGAGATGGACCGGATAGACAATTTCCAAATCGTCGTATTTTCGAATGAGTTTTTTAATACTTAAACAGATATTCTCTAATGGAATTCCCCAATTTTCTCTGCGGTGAGCAGTAACTAAGACTATTCTTTTCTTATTGAAGTCGATTTTTTTCAACACAGAGTTCCTGAACCGATGCGGCTTGTTCAGGGCTAAATAGAGGGCATCAATCACAGTATTTCCAGTTACGAAAATGGACTCGTTCTTTATGTTCTCTTTAAGAAGGTTCCTTTTTGCCGTGGGAGTGGGAGCGAAGTGGAAATCGCACAAGGCATCTGTGAGAAGTCTGTTTACCTCCTCAGGATAGGGATTGAATCTATCATAAGAACGGAGTCCTGCCTCAATATGACCAACGGGGACTTTTTGATAAAAAGAAGCCAACGCAGCTGCAAAAGTTGTCGTGGTATCTCCCTGGACAAGAATAAAATCCGGATTCTCCTTCTTAATTACCTTTTCCAATCTGGAAAACGCACTGGTAGTGATATAATAAAGGCTCTGAGATTCTTGCATTATATTTAAATCGTAATCGGATTGGAGATTAAACAGTCTCAGGACCTGGTCGAGCATCTGTCTGTGTTGAGCAGTAACTACCACTATGGTTTTGAATAAATCTTTCTTCTTTTGTAATTCTCTTAACACAGGCGCCATTTTAATGGCTTCAGGTCTTGTGCCAAAAATACAAATTATCTTTTTCATATAATAATCCAGGGACAAGCCCTTGGGCGACCATCCCGATGTATCGGGATAAATTGCGGTCGCCCCTACGCGACCAGAACCTTTGCGGGCATAAAGCCTTTTCTTTAAAGGATAGTCAAAAGAATTGCTCCCAATGCCAATACCCCAGAGATTCCATACATTAAAAGAACTGTCCTTCTCTGACCCCAGCCATAGTCTAACAGGCGATGGTGGAGGTGTTCTCTGTCAGCCTGGAGAAGAGGCTTTCTCTTCTTCAAGCGTCGAAGAATAGTGAGGAAAGTGTCCAATAAAGGAAGACCTATTACCATAATGGGAACTAATAGAGCAATTGCAGCCACAGTTTTCAATGTTCCCATTATTGTAATTGCCCCCAGGATAAATCCCAGAAACATACTGCCAGTGTCGCCCATAAAGATTTTTGCTGGATGAAAATTGTAGAGAAGAAACCCGCTTGTGCTTCCCACCAAAGCTAGAGCCATAATAGCCACCAGTTCCAGCCTGTTACTAATTGCTACACTGCTCTGCTTATCGATTTGAAAAAGAGTGATAACAAAAAAGGTTATTGAAGCAATTACCACTACACCCGCGGCTAATCCGTCAAGTCCATCGATCAAATTGACGGAGTTAATGAAAGTAACTGTCCAAATAATTGTAATTATGAAACTTAAGTATAACGAGAATTCAAGATATGTCTTACCAAAGGGATTGTTTATTCCCACTATTCTTATTCCATACCAGAGTAGAACTACGCCTGCAATAACCTGGCCGAGTAATTTAATGGTCGCCTTGAGTCCTTTCTTATCGTCAATTAACCCTAAAATAGTGATAATTGTTGCTCCCAGAAGTATTCCCAATAAATACTTTTGAACCAAAAAATGGTGGGAGCGGAGTAGAAGACGAAAGGCATCATTGAAAAGAAAGATTAATGCTATGGAACCACTAAAGGCAAGATAGATTGCCAACCCACCCCAGGAGGGAATTAGTCTTTGGTGAACTTTACGCTCACTCGGCCTATCCATTACCCCGAATTTTCTCGCCAGGAGAGGGATGAGAGGCGTTACCACTAAAGAAATTAGTCCTGAAAGGAGAAAGACAAGAATATAAGAGGTAAACATTTAATTTCTACCAGGAATGAAAAAATTAATCTTGCTATGGACTGTCCAGTTATTACTCTTTCAGTCTCTTCTTGTATAAGGGAAATTTTCTGGTTAGTTTACGTACTTCCTTTTTCAAACTGGCAAGATAATCCTCATCATAACGATGATCGAGGGCATCTGATATCAGCGCGGCAGTTTTCTCCATATCTTCTTCCTTCATGCCCCTGGTAGTCAGGGCCGGTGTCCCTAAACGAATTCCACTGGTCACAAAGGGTTTCTCCGGATCGTGGGGAATACTATTCTTATTAACCGTAATACCCGCCTTATCTAAAACCTCTTCAGCCACATCCCCGGTCAATCTCTTATTTCTCAGGTCTACCAGCATCAAGTGTGTATCTGTACCTCCAGAAACAATCTTGAATCCCTTCCTTATCAATCCTTCAGCCAGCGCCCTAGCATTCCTAATTATCTGAGCCTGATATTTTTTAAATCCGGGCGTAAGCGCCTCCTTAAAGGCCACAGCTTTGGCAGCAATAACATGCATGAGAGGACCTCCCTGTATTCCAGGAAAGATATTTCTGTCTATAACCGAAGCATATCTCTTCTTACACATTACCATTCCACCTCTTGGTCCGCGAAGCGTCTTATGCGTTGTAGTGGTTACAAAGTCAGCATAAGGAATGGGAGAAGGGTGCAGGTCAGCAGCGATCAGTCCAGCTATATGGGCAATATCAGCCATCAAAAAAGCACCCACCCTGTCGCAGACCTCTCGAAACTTCCTAAAATCTATAATCCTGGAATAGGCGGAGGTCCCAGCAACAATCAATTTTGGCTTATGTTTGATGGCCAGGCTTTTCATCTCCCGGTAATCTATGCGTCCTGTTTTTTTAGATACACCTATGGGCACAGTCTTAAAATATTTGCCAGAGAAACTCGTAGGATGACCATGGGAGAGGTGTCCTCCATGCGACAAGTGCATCCCCATAATTGTATCCCCTATGCCAAGAACGGCAAAGTAGACTGCCATATTTGCCTGGGTCCCGGAATGAGCCTGAACGTTAACGTGGTCACAACCAAACAACTTTTTGGCACGCTCAATGGCCAAAGATTCAACCACATCGTAATATTCACATCCCCCGTAGAATCTATGGCTGGGATAGCCCTCCGCATACTTGTTGGTCATCACTGACCCTTGAGCTTCCAGAACTGCTTCAGAGACAAAGTTTTCAGAAGCAATCAATTCCAGATTCTCTGCCTGCCTCTTAGTCTCCATATAGATTGCTTTGTAAACTTCGGAATCTAATCGTTTCAAGCTTGACATTTCTTTCTCCTCGAAATTATGTGTAGAATTACTTTTTGATTTTCTCCAGTATTTTCAACAAATATTCCTTAATTTCCTGCAGGCGCTTTCGATAGGCCTCTTCGGGCTGACCAATAGGATCGGGAATATCTAAATTCTTTTTTTCACCAGCAAACTCTTTTAATAAAAACACTCTATTTTTTACTTCTGGAGCCATCTCCAGAATAGCCTCTTTGTGTCTTTTCTCCATCACCAGAATCAGGTCGGCATCTTTAACTATTTGAGGAGTAACTCGAGTAGGCTTGTGGTTTGAAATCTCAATATCTTCTTCTTTTAATACTTTTTCCAGCACACCATAAATAGCAAAGGAAGGGAGAGCAGCAATTCCAGCAGAACTCACTTTCACATCCTTTATCCCTTCTTCCCTTAGCATATTCTTGAATAGTCCCTGTGCCATCACGCTGCGACAGGTATTACCGGTACAAACAAAAAGGATTTTCTTATCCATTTCAATCTTTCTATCTTATCCTCTTTCTCAGTTCTTTCTCTTTTATGCATCCTGCCCTGATTACTTGGAAAGGATGATTGGTCACATCTAGGACAGTAGAGACAGTTCCCCGGGGAACCTTGCCACCATCGATACACAAATCGGCCTCTTTTAAGAGTTGATTTTCCACTGCTTTAAGTGTCACATTCTCTTTCTTCCCGGAAAGATTGGCACTGGTCACAGCTAATGGCCCAGCACCTCTAATCAGCCCCAGAGCTATTCTATGGTCTGGCATTCTCAAAGCAATTGTCTTATACTTTTTTGAAGGAAAGACTAAAGTCAGAGGACCTGGCCAGAAATCCCTTACCAGTTTCTTCACTTCATTGGATAACTTATTAGTGAACTTTCCTATGTCTTTTTTGAAGCCGATGAGGAAGACTAAAGGTTTCTTTCCAGACCTTTTCTTTATCCGGTAAATTTTCCTCAATGTTTTAGGAAAGCAAATGCTTGCCCCCAGCCCGTAAACAGTGTCTGTGGGAAAGATTACCAAACCTCCCCTTCTCAATACACGAACAGCCTCTCCAATTCTTTTTCTTTCGGGATTCTCAAAATTAACTTTAATTATCTTTCCCATCTATGTGAATCAGCCTGTCCTTCCTGATATATGGATTTATCACTACAAGACTCAAGTTCTTATTGAGTATTTTTTGCATTTTTTTCTTTATAGTATAAAAGCCGAAGATTATTACGTGCTTCAACATAATCTGGGTTGAGTACAATAGCTTTTTGAAATTTCTGAAATGCTTCATTATATTTTTTCTGCTTGTAATATAAAACGCCAAGATTATTATGTGCTTCAGCATTATTTGGATTAAGCTGAATAGCCTTTTGATATTCCTGAATTGCTTCATTATATTTTTTCTGTTTATGGAATAAAAGACCAAGATTGTGATATGCATCAGCATAGCCTGAATCGGTATGAATAGCTTTTTGATATGATTGGAATGCTTTACCATATTGCCCCAGTTCTTCATATAAAATACCAAGAAAATTGTGCGTTTTAGGGTTATCAGGGTCCCTTTTTAGAGTTTCTTGGTATTCCTTAAATGCTTTTTCATATTTTCCTTGCTTGTAATATAAAAGACCAAGACTGTTATGTGCTCTACTGTTAATAGGATATTTTGCAATAACATCTCGCCATATTAAAATAGGATTCCGGAAGAATGAATTTCTTTTTACTGTTACCCCGCTTAAAAGAAAAATGTGAATTCCCATGACACTAAGTAACACCCATTTGGACGAATGCCTACAAAAAACATCCTTAGATAATATCAAAAAATATAAGAAAACAATACTCAAATAAAATCCAAATCCTGAAAGATATAAGCGAGTATCATCCATAGGAAGAGTGGTTGGGAAAAAACTAGAAGTTGGAAATAAAGTTATGAAAAACCACGAGGCACAAAACAAAACTATTTTTGAAATGTCTGATTTCTTTCTGTAAATTCTCAAAACCAACATAACTATACTAATAATAAGAAGAAATGGTACAAGTATCTTAATTTCAAATATCGTCTTAGGGACGAAAAGACAATGGTCAATACAAAACCCTATTGGAATGAAAAGCACGGAAAGATGGCTTATGATCTTTCAAGGTTCAAC